>CAYOHF010000004.1:0-49789 GCA_964403695.1 uncultured Woeseiaceae bacterium
ACGGTAAACCCTTGATTTAATTGGCGCGCCCGGAGAGATTCGAACTCCCGACCACTTGGTTCGAAGCCAAGTACTCTATCCAGCTGAGCTACGGGCGCTTTGTGCCGAGCTGGGCATTCTACTCGCTTTTGCTGCCACATCCGCATCTTTTCCGCAGCTTTTCTTCAAGAAAATTCGGCTGGCTGCAAGTACCTTGAACCCTTCTGAAACAGTGCATCCCGGGGTAATTCATGAATTCCAGATCGGCGACTCATTCGGCTTTAGCCGCAATGAGCTGGTTATGATGATTGATGAGGCACTGTCACCAGACGAAGGTGATTAAGTCATTTCAATGGCAGATTATTGGCGCCAGCTTTCACACCTGATCTATAACCGCCGCCATCCGTTTCCTTTCGGCATCGTTCGGCATGCGGCCGAAGGCTGCCTGAGCATTTTCTGCCATGTGGGCGGGATTGCTGGTCTCAGTCAGAACGCAGGTGATGGCGGGGTTGGGCAGGATGTATTTGAGAGAAAACTGTGCCCAGGTTTCACAGTCGAATTCGGTGGCCCAGTTGGGTACGGGTCGTTGGCCCAGCTTATCGAAATAAGTGCCATTCATGAATGGCCGGTTAATGAGAACCGCGATTCCTTTATCCTGGAACATCGGCAGCAGGCGTGCTGCGGCGCCGCGCTCGGTGATCGAGTAATTGATTTGCACGAAGTCCGGTGTTTCCCGGCTTAGAAAACTTTCGAGCTGTGCATAGAGACGTTCGTTCGAAACGGTCACGCCGATGTAGCGTGCCTGACCGGATGCCTTCCAGTCCTTAAGATTGGGCCATTGTGTATCGAGGTCGGTGAGGCTGAAGACCTGCACCAGATCCAAAGTTTCTCTTTGATAAAAGTGCTGCGTCTCGCGAAATTGTTTAATACCCGCATCCTTACCAATCTGATCGATCTTACTGGATATAAACAGGGCTTCACGTAAGTCCGGTTCGTTGATTACCCGGCCGAACGCTTCGTCGTTGGCCGGATTTCTTAGCCATGTGTCGACCACGCTGCCGCCGTTGGCGACGAGTGTGCGTAACACCTCGGTGATGTGGTCCGTGCCTCTTTCGGCAATCTGCGATACCGGTTTGCTTGATCCGAGGCCAATGATGGGGAGTGACTCGTTGGTGCCCGGGATTTGGCGGGTGGGCATTTGTCCCTGGGCGAACAGGGGTGTAGGGGCCAGGCCGGAGAGTCCCAGTGCTGACACTGATGCGAGGAAGTTGCGGCGGGTGGTTGTGTTTGTCATGGGGTTGCGCTCTTTGTTGGTGGGTTAGAGCATTGTGGTTTGTCTGATTTGTCGATATTAGCTTGGTAGTGGGCTTTGATTCGGAATTAGTGGTTTTGCGGAGTTTAGCTCGGTTTGTTGTTCAGATTTTTTTTGGTGAATCGCCCGCTGGGCGGGCTCCTACAGGTTCTGCGCAGAGCATTGTGGTCTATTTGATTTGTTGAGATTGGCGTGATGGTGGAATTTGCGGTTTGTGGAGTTTAGCGTGAAGTCGTGTCATTGCGTTTTGCTTGCTAGGACGTCTCTACCTTGATTTCGTAGAAGAAGCGCAGGACGTCGTCGATTAAGGGTTTCCAGTTGTTCCAGTTGTGTCCTTCCCGGACCTCGATGTATTCCATTGGATAGCCTTTGCTCTGCAGCACATCGCGCAGCTTGCGAGTTGCTGCCGTATTGTCATCCGGCTTGCCTGTGCTTAGAAAAATCCGTAGTGGCAACAGTGGCATTTTCTCATAGGCTGAGAGTAATTTGGGTACCGGGTGGTATGCCGGTGATTGCATGCCTATGCCGGAAAATGTATCGAATCCAAACAAGCCAAAGCATGCCGAGTTCAGACCGCCGAATGACAAACCCAGTACGGAACGTTTTTCGCGATTTTTGGCAACCGGGTATTGCTGCTCGATCTCCGGGATCAGCTCATCGCGATAGAACTCGAGATAATCCTTGTTGCAAAAGAACTGTGCGTTGCGACGATTGTCATTCAGTTTATCGGGATCACGAGCATCAACAAACACGACGACAACGGGCTCGATTGTTCCGGCACTAATTAGCCGGTTCAGAACGCGCGGCGCTACTCCCTGTTTGATATAGGACTGGCCGTCTACGATATAGAGAACTGCCAGATCCTCTTGTGACTCGTAGCCCTCCGGCAAATAGACGCGATACTGAAGGTTGTAGCTCAGAATATCACTGGCGATTCTCACGTTTGAGGTCAGCGTGCCCCCGGCGTAGGCGGTGCCGGTGGTGAGCAGCAATATTGCGATGAATGTCTTCACCTGCATTTCGAGCGTCTGCGCTCAAAATGGTTCCGTAATTTCAGGCAGTTAATCTGAATCTGTACGGCCTCTTTGCATCCTCTTTCGCGTAGTCGATGCCTACGCGTGGACCGACGACTATCTTGTTGTCGGCAACCTCCACAGCCTGGTCTTCGATCCAGATTCGATCACCTGACAGACCTGTACCGGTATCGCTGGTCTTTATCCCCAGCGCCTGCGCAAACGAACCGGGCCCGCCGAGCAGGGTTTTGTCCGGGTCTGATTTTTGTCGGCGTTCAAGCATCATATTGATGCCGGACAGCGGCTTTCCCGAACGAATCAGGACTGCGTGTGGAATACCCTTCATATTAGTAACTATGTTGAACAGATGATGGATGCCATAACACAGGTAGACGTAAGCCATGCCACCTGTGCCGTACATTGGCTCAGTTCGTTTGGTTCTGCGATCGCCGTAGGCGTGACTCGCTTTGTCGCTGATGCCTGCATAGGCTTCGGTCTCGGTGATCAGCGCCGTCGTCGGCTTGCCATCGATTTGCGTACAAACAACCTTGCCTAATAATTCTCGCGCTATGCCGACAACGTCGCTACGCAAAAAGAAAGATTGCTCCAGCTTCAATTTCCGTAGTCAGTCGATCTGAGTATGCTGCCTGGTCTTGCGCCGGTTATTTCACCATTCAAAAGCACGGCCTCTCCCGCGACGAATACGTGATGCGCGCCCTCAGCATATTGATGTGGGTCCTCGAAGGTCGCTTTATCGATGACAGTTGCAGGGTCAAGCACGGCGATGTCGGCAACTGTGCCGACTTCGATTCTTCCCCGGTCAGCAAGCCCGATTCGATCCGCCGGCAACATCGAAATCTTGTGAATAGCGGTATGGAACGGCAGTACGTTCTGCTCGCGCACGTAGTAGCCCAGCAAGCGAGAAAATGTGCCGTAGTTTCTCGGGTGCGGGACTCTGTCAGAAGGACCCTCGACGCCACCGTCTGATGACGTCATGGTTACCGGGTGGCGCATTATTCGTTTTACGTCTTCTTCGTTTATCGCGTGGAAAACCGCGCCGCAATTGCCCGCTTCAACCAGCTCCATCAGCAGATCGGCGGCGTTCTCCTTGCTTATTGTCCGCTCTTGCTGACGCAGCACCTCTGACAGGTTCTGACCATTGATCGTTTTGTCGTGCGGGCAATTTGCCAGCACAACATTTGCCGGATCATTGCCACCGCGATCCGTTTCAATGTTGTAGACGATAGCGTCTTTTGCTCGCTGTCTCTGCTCCGGATCGCTGAGCCTGGCAAGCAGCGCCTCACGACCGCCATCAAGACTCCAGCCCGGAAACAGAATAGTCAGACTGGTTGATGAAGCGGTATAAGGATATTGATCGATAGATACATCGACGCCACGTGCCAGCGCTTCGTCGACCATGGCCAGTGTTTCGACTGACTTACCCCACATTGGAGCGCCGACAACTTTGTGATGTGTTAATTGCGTTGGCAATCCAGCTTCTTCGCCGATACGAATCGTTTCTGCGACACTCTTCAATAAGTCGAGACCTTCCTGGCGCATGTGGCTGATGTAGATACCGCCATAACTGGCCGCGACTTTCGCCAGCTCAATGACCTCTTCAGTCGTCGCGAATCGGCCCGGCGGATATATAAGGCCGGACGAAAGCCCGAATGCACCTTGCTGCATCGCCCTGTCGACTTCACTGCGCATTCGGTCGAGCTCGTCTTCCGTGGGCGGTCGATCGTCTTCACCAATGACCAGGGCCCGAATCGAACCGTGACCAACGAAAGTTGCGAAGTTGATGGCTGCCGGACTCGCCTCAATGGCGCGGAATGTGTCCGTTATCGGCAGCGGGGAGCCACCGTCGGGACCGCCAACTACAGTTGTCACTCCTTGCCGTATCAGGTTCTCCGCATCAGGCCAGCGAAAGATGCCATCATCCGGTTCATCGCGAACGGCATGACTGTGAATGTCAATAAATCCGGGCACAACCGCCAGCCCGGAAACGTCCAGTCTTAATTCAGCCTCTCTTCCGGCCAGGTCACCGATCTCTGTGACTCGGTCACCGCTGACGCCGACATCTGTTATGACGGCCTCCGCGTCAGCTCCGGAATAGACGAAACCGCCTTCCAGTATGACGCTAAGTTTTTCGGCGGGTGGTTCAACCTCGTCAGAGGTGCAACCGTACATCGCAAGTAAAGCAAAAAAAAGACAGCACAATCGCATCATGTCACTCACCAATATTTAGTACTACGTTCGTTAAGCTATCTTCTTAGCCTAACAATCCGGGCGCCACGTACAAAGAAATCAGCGTGACGATAATAATTCCAATTATATTTAAAAAGACGCCCGCACGAACCATCTGCGGGATGCTGATCAGCCCGGTCGAAAAGACGATCGCGTTCGGTGGCGTTGCAACCGGCAACATAAACGCACAACTGGCCGCAATGGTTATGGGTACAGTCAACACGATAGGCGGAAGGCCTGCCTGGAGTGCAATCGCGCCCATTACCGGTAGCAATGTCGCCGCGGTTGCCAGGTTGCTGGTCAATTCAGTCAGGAAAATGACCATGGTGACCGCGGCAAGTACGAGCACTGCAAGACCCCAGGCATTCAACGGGGCGAGGCTTTCGCCCAGCCACAATGCCAGGCCCGAGTTTGACACGACTGCAGCCAGACTGAGGCCGCCGCCGAACAGTACCAGTACGCCCCAGGGCAGGCGGCTGGCATATTGCCATGTCATGAGTTGTGGTTTTTCGCGGTTGCCGCTTGGAATCATGAATAGCAGCAACGCCGCCGTCATCACGATGCCCGAATCAGAAACACCCGTCACGCCGAGCCAACCGGTAATCGGCTTTCTCAGCATCCATGAAAAAATAACGGCACCAAAAATGACAGCAACGCGTCGTTCCGCTGTAGACATCCCGCCCAATTCTTCACGCATTTTGTGCAGGTGATCGCTAACTGCAGCGCTTGCCGGAATATTCACAGGGAAAAGAAACCGGGTCAGTAATAGCCATGCGATCGGCAGCATAATCAGGCTGACCGGCACACCGACCAGCATCCATCGCGCAAAGCTGATTTCAATGCCGTAATTTTCTTCCATAAAGCCGATTAACAACGCATTGGGTGGCGTGCCAATTAATGTCGCCAGGCCGCCGATACTTGCGGAATAGGCCAGGCCGAGCAACATGGCGATTTGAAAGTCGTGCTTCGTTTTCTCCGATAGTTCAGGCATGTGATCGACGATTACAGCCACTACCGATAAGACGATCGGTAGCAACATCATCGTTGTGGACGTATTCGTCATCCACATACTGAGCATTGCGCAGACCAGCATGAATCCGCCGATCAGGCGTCGCCCGTCGCTTCCTGTTCGGTCCAGAATAGCAAGAGCGATGCGACGATGAAGGTTCCATCGCTCGAGTGACAATGCGAGCAAAAAACCGCCGAGGTAGAGGTAAATAATCGGGTTTGCGTAGGGAGCTGCGGCATCTCTCAGCGTTGCGATACCGAGCGGCGCAAAAACGATTATTGGGAGAAACGCAGTTACCGGAACCGGTATAGCTTCGGTTGCCCACCATACCGCCATCCACAGGCCGATAGCAGCAGCACGCCAGGCCTCGGTCGGCATGACTGTCTGCCACTGATCCATAATGAGCATCAATACAAAAATTGCCGGGCCCAGAACACGCCCGACTAGCTGGTGCGTCTCGAGCGGCCGGTTCTCTAATAGCTCAGCGGACTGGGTCGAAGCACTCAATATTATTATTCCTGGAATCGAAAAAAATGAGTATCAAAACTTTTCTAATTCGCAACTGAAACAGATTCGGAGGCGAAATCACATTCAGGATAGTAACTCATGAACGGGCCTGTGGGCGCTAAGAGAAATCGATCCTGACCTCACTTGCGCTGTTAGAGCCATGCTTCGGTGTGGTTTCGATCAGGGAATGTCCAGGCACGAAAAAAGGCGGCGAGCAAAGCCCGCCGCCTCTTACTTTCAGGCTGTCTTACCTGAGTTGAGCGGACCTGCGAACGCGCGCATTGTAGACACGAGCGGAATCACAATCCAGCAGGTGATTTAACAAACTGCCGCGCGTGACGAAACCGCGTCCGTTACCGTATCGGTCGAAGTCAGCGCCAAGTTCAGCGTGATTCGCATGACCCTCAATCCATTTAAAAGTGAATTCCTCACCACCACCGCCCCAAACCGGATACCAATGAAAGATTCCGGCCGTGGAGCCGGCGTCGGTCTGGTACTGCGACCATTTGGCCATCGCCGCTCCAACGGCGTCAAATGTTGCGCCGTCTTCGTAGCTGCAGTCAGAGAACGTCAACACAGCGGTATCTGCAGCGCCACCATCTGGCAGTGCTTTATGGTTGATCGAGGCGAAATTACTATGCCCATTGCAGGAAAGGACCTCCGCAAAATCACCCGCAATACCGTCATTGTCGGTCAGCCAGGCGTCGTGACCTTCGCCCATAGCGGTACCATTCTTTGCCGCGCCCATCCAGATCACGTCAAATTCCTGAGCAGGACCATAATAATCCGGCGTTAGCGTCCAGGCCGCATAACTATCGGTGCCATTCTTATCCATATGAGCGTTCCACTTATCGACAACGTCGTCAAGATCGCTGGAGTCTTTTCCGTCGTTGTAGGAACAGGCATACATCTCGACTGGAATGACAACCATTCCGTCGTCTTGCGCCAGCGTCGATCCAGTACCGATAAACGTGACAAGGCTAGCTGTCATTATCGTTAGAAATAATTTTCTCATGCTGATATTCCCCTAATTATTTGTTTTTTTTAGTATTTTTCCGGCGCCACTAACGACACCATAGCTATCAGTGTAGCTAAACCTCCGTCAATTGCTGGCCGGGCGGGAACTATTCGTGAGGTCGCCTGGCGCAGACATGCACCAGGCTGAAAACCGCTGTCAGGCGACGTTTGCGCGCGGCAGGATCTGGTTCAGTTCGACCAGGAGCTGGTCAATTTCTGCACTGGAGTTGTAATGCACCGGACCAATCCGGACTGCGCCACCTGCATCGTAGATTCCGAGCGCCCTGGTTGGTTCGACCGCGTAAACATGGCCGCTCCAGACGCAAATATTCTTCGCAGCCAGCGCTTCCGCGATGCTATCTGGCGTTTTGCCGTTCACAGTAAAGGACACCGTTGGCACACGTCGATCCATCGCATCAGCTGCAGTAATGCCCTGCACATGCACACCCGGCAATTGCTGCAAGCCCCCAATCAAATGGATTGCGAGATCTGTCTCGTAATCGAACAGGAAGTCCATTGCAGCGTGGACAAACAATCGTCGCCCATCGAAATCTTTGTATTTCTCGTGATATGACTGCGCCAGTGTTTCGCCGATCCAGGCAAAATAGTCGACAGCAGCCGCCGTTCCTGCCATGCCCTCGTGGCTTTGTGTGCCGGTTTCGAAGCACCCGGGTATTTTGTCTGTCGCAGGGCGAACCTTGTAGGGCTCCAGTTGCTCCAGCAACGCTCGCCTGCCCCACAGAATTCCCTGGTGCGGGCCAAAAAACTTGTACGCGGAACAAACCAGAAAATCACAACCGATATCCTGCACATCAGTAGAAATGTGCGGGACTGCCTGTACTGCATCAATATAGGTCATCGCCCCCGCTTCTCTCGCTTTCGTACAGATCGTCTTCACATCATTGATGGTGCCGAGAAGATTACTCGCGCCGCCAACACAGATCAGTCGGGTTCTGTCCGTCAGAATTTCGTCGAGCGCCTCAAGGTCAAATTCAAACGTCTCAACGTTGAAAGGCAACCAACGGACCTTCAGGTTGAGATCTTCTGCCAGCAATAACCACGGAGAAACATTGGCATCATGATCCATGCGCGAAAGAATAATTTCGTCACCCGCCTTCAATAGCCTGCCTATCGAACGCGACATATGCAGGGTAAGCGTCGTCATGTTCTGGCCAAATATGATTTCGTCCGGTGAGGGTGCGTTCAGCATGTCAGCCATCGCCATTCGCGCCTCGGCAATCAGTTCATCAACCAACACCGAGGTGCGAAAGTAGCCATGAACATTGGCGTTCGCTTGTAGCAGGCAGTGGCTCATCCTGTCGACAACCGCTTGCGGCACTTGTGTGCCCGCGGGATTGTCAAAATGGATTCGCGCTGTATTGCCGTCGGATACAGACAAGGCAGGAAATTGTGCGCGAATGGAATCAAGGTCGAATTGCATGGTAAATCCTGTCGGAGCTATTGAGTGATCGGGCTGTCAGAACAGCATAACAACCGACGGATTCTGCACGCACTGGCCGCGGCAAAGCAAGTGATTATTCCTGTGCTTCTCCGCCCCACTTCTCACGGTGAGCATCTTCCGCGCGCTGCCGGATTTTCGAATGCCGGCGGGTCAGAAGTAATGAATTCGGATCACAAACTTCGGACCTGATTACACCAAGATCGTAAGCTGCATCAAACAGGCTCGGGTACCAACGTTCCCAGTTCGGCAGCAGCTCTTCAACCTGTTCGCGGAGATTCATTGGTCAAATGTATACGACGACGCGGGTCGTGACAATGACGTGGGTGGTGGAAAAGCCATACGGTTTGTTATATGCGCGAGACCCGTTTTAACAGGGCCGGCCTTAAATCAGTCATCGAGCATCTTGCCAACCATCATGACGGCAAATAACAACATTGAACCGAAAATGACCGTTGAGTTTTGTGGCAGGCTACTCAGTGGAAGGTTATCCAGGCTACCTATGCTGTCAGGCACAATCATCAGCAATTTAGGAATTGCATTGACCAGCTGCAACAACGGCTTTGCAGCAATTAATGTGCCAATCGTGATTGCGACCGGCATGGCCAGGCGCCGTACCCAAATCCCGCGGTGTACACGTGACACCACCCCGACCGAAAAACCATCATCCTGAACAGGTTGAGACCTGAACAGCGATTCAAGTTTTAAGTCTGCATTATCTTTTAGTCTGTCAGCCATATTTATGATCATCGATGTTAAAACTATCCCTGATTTTTTCCTTACTGCGAAAAATTACCGACTTTACAGTTCCAATCGGCAAATCCGCAGCGTCGCCGATCTCCCTGTGCGACAGCCCGCATGCATACGAAAGAATCATTACTGCTCGTTCATCATTCGTCAAGACCGCCAGAAATTTGTCGAGATCTGAAATCTCGTCAGATTCCTCAGTTTGCCTGCCGCTGCGTGCGTCCGCGTCATGCCCCACTGCTTCCAGTATCTCCGTATATCGCGAAGATTTTCGTTTCGATTGCAGGAATGTCGTATATGCGACTTTCAGCAACCAGCCAATAAATGTCCCCTTGCCTGTATACGTGTGCAACTTGTCCCAGGCGTGCAGGAATGCATCTTGTGCGAGATCATCAGCCAAAACCGTATCGCGCGTAAGCTTGCGCAGAAAATTTCGAATCTGCGACTGATGGCGGCGCACAAGTTCACCGAAAGCAGTGGCATCCTGCTGCGCCACCACTTTCGCGACAAGCTCATGATCGCTTGTCTCGTCGGCAGCGGAATTCACGTTGATCGCGATTACTCTTTCTTATTGCCGTACCAATACATAAGCAAAAAAGCGATACCAATAGCGAATGGCAAAGCCGCGCCGGCAAGCAAGCCGCGCAACGCTTCGGGCTCTGGTACTGCGAAACCTATAAGCACCAGGCCAAACGCCAACGCCAGCCAGATCACTCCACGCCGCAAATCCCTGTCTTTAGGCGGCTCTGTCGGACCCAGCTGTTTGAGAAACTCCGGGCTCAATTCGCTGCCTCGTTCTAACGCGAGCCGGATCGTCTTCTCCGTATCCGCTCTCGCTCGGGCTTTAAAAAAGAAATATACGATTGTTGTCACCGCGATGCTCAGAAACATTGCGACCGGTATAATTGTGCCTTCGTCCATCTTTCACTCCGATTAGTATGTCAGCGCAGCTTTGCTGCTATTCATCATTCAGATGCGTTTCATCAGGGTATCAGATGCAGCAAATGACGATTTTTTTGCTGTCCAATTACTTGTTTATTATCAACAACCTACATTTCACACGCGTCTATCGATGGATTTGCTGTCCCTCCCCAGCCAGTGTGAATCGCCCAACTCAGGCATTTTGCTCGTGCCATTTCTGAAGAAATTCTGCTTCTTTGTCCGCACTCATTCCTGCCCGCAGCTTCTCGGTACGGTCTTCTGGAAGTGTCTTCCACCAGCTGACGGTGTCGCGGGCTGTTTCCCTGGTCGGGCGATTTCTGAGGCCTGCAGCGGTGGCGCGACTCCCGTCCACTTTTGCGAGTCCCGCGGACTCGCCAACCGGTGACTCCCAGATCGGCAAGCCACTATCCGCTCCCACATCTTGTGCAGCAATGAAATCGGTATCGACCCAGGTTGGCATCATGTCAGAAGCAGTCACTGCCAGAGAGTCCGCAAGAAGATCGCCCATTTTAAATGACCCGGGCGCAGTCACCGTATTGAAGGTGCCTGTGATTTTCTGCTCCAGGCAATCCACCGTGAAATTTGCAAGGTCTCGAACATCAATCATCTGTATATCGTCATCCGGTGTACCTGGCCAGAGCATCTCGCCGCCGCGCATCGTGCGCACCGGCCAGTAGGTGTACCGGTCGGTACGATCACCAGGCCCACAGATATAAGTCGGGCGAAGAATAGTCGTGCGACCAGCGCCCACTTGTGAAAGTACTCGTTTTTCACACATTGCTTTCATCGGGCCATAGGTTTCGCCCGTCACTTCTTCCACCGTTTCGTCGTCCATGGTGCCGACGGCTGTGTCCTCATCAATGGGTTTCGAAAAATCACCGTAGACTGAGATAGTCGAAACATAGATATAGTGCGACACGATCGGTGCGAGCAGCCTTGCGGAGTCTTCAACGTGACGTGGTACGTAGCCGGAATTATCGACCACAACGTCCCATTTGCCACCTTCCAGAGCCTCGAGCCCGTTGTTACGATCTCCTACCAGCAACTCCAGATCCGGGAACAATTCATTGTTGGTTCGACCACGATTGAAAAGGCTGACTTCATGGCCACGCCGCAGCGCTTCTCTAACCATGTGCGGTCCGATGAAGCCGGTACCACCAAGGATTAGAATACGCAGCGGTTTCCATGGGTCCGCCTTCGTCTCAGCCTCTATCGCGACATCGGTCGTGCATCCTGCTACAACTGCAGCGCCGCCAAGAAGACTTGTCTTTAGAAATCGTCGTCTGTCGTTTCTCATATATTTGGTTAGTCCTGTATGAAACTTTGATATTGGTTTGTTATTCGATTGCCACAATTGGAATCCGTTCGAAACCGGCATTTCGGCCGGCGGCAATCGTTGCTTCAACATTTGCGTCCGGTGATACAAGAACATCAAATCCTGCATCAGGAAATTCTGTTTTCAGACGCATTACATAGGGCGCCAGGCTGCCCTCAGCCAGAACCCTGCCATTTACGTGAAAGCTGTTGTCTGCCTCGATAGAAACCGAGATGGTTGTCACATCATCCGGTAACGGAATGGCAGCTGCCGGATTGTAGACATCAACACCAAATTCCCTGCTAAATGTTGCTGTTACGATAAAAAATATCAACATAATGAACACGACATCAAGCATCGGTGTCAGGTTAATTTCTGTTTGTTCTTGTTGCAGTACGGGATCAATAGTTTTCATCGTCATCTCCTTAAGGATGCCGCTGATACTTCCCGCCTGTTTTTTTAATTGTCCCGCCTCGCCTGCATTGCAGGAGATATCATTATTGTAAAGTGCTTGTCGGGAAATTGCGAAACGCGAATAACGCCATGAAAATCAGTTAGTAATCCGTTGCCGGTGGGCAAAACGCAGTTTTCTGGCCTTGGTTATTGGTGTTTCGATGATGATGGGCATCGCCCGCTGGGCGGGCTCCTACATTGCTAATTAGAATTGTAGGGCGATTGCGCTGCGCTTTAACGATATCGATCCATGACTCTGGCGAGCGCATCCTTACCTGGATTCAGGTCCGCGTATGGCAGCTTCGAGAGCGGCGTTTCAACGCTGCCGGAAAGATCGTGCATGTCACCAGCTTCCTCGTCTATGTACAGAAGCCCGGTAATGATTTCACCGGCATTGACGCTACCCCGAAGAAACGAGAACGCAGCTGCCCTGCTGGTCGGATCATAGTCTTTATCAACTTTGCGGAACACGAGCTTGCTGCCATCATGCAATTCCACAGGCATCGCCTCGCCTTCGTCATATGCCGTAACGATTTCTTCCGCCGGCGGCACAAAGTCAGCATCAATGACATGATGGAAATGCTCGCGCGTATGCGCATAACTTTTGGTTGACCCTTCGTGGTCGTTAAATGTAACGCAAGGACTGATGATATCGAGCAAGGAAAATCCTTTGTGCACAAGTGCACCCTTGATCAAAGGCACCAGCTGTCGCTTGTCACCGGAAAAACTCCTGGCGATGTAGGTAGCACCCAGGCCAATCGCCGTACTGACTGGATCGATCGGCATTTGCCGGTTAGCCGGTCCCTTTTTGGCGGTGCTGCCAACGTCAGCTGAGGCGGAGTACTGGCCTTTGGTCAATCCATAGACACCGTTGTTCTCAATGATGTAACACATATCCAGATTGCGACGGATGATATGCGCGAACTGCCCCATGCCGATTGACAATGAATCGCCATCACCGGAGACACCAAGGTAAGTCAGGTCCCGATTTGCGGCATTTGCCCCGGTCGTTACGGATGCCATGCGGCCGTGGACGGAATTAAAACCATGTGACTGGCTGACAAAATACGCCGGCGTTTTCGAGGAACAGCCGATGCCGCTCATCTTGCCAAGTTTGTGCGGCTCAATGCCGAGTTCGAACACCGCCTGGACGATAGCGGCAGTGATCGAATCGTGACCACAACCAGCGCATAGCGTCGAGACAGCGCCTTCATAGTCCCGTGCGGTCAGTCCCAGGTCGTTACGCGGCAGTTTCGGGTGTGAAACTTTCGGTTTGGCTATATAGGTCATATCTTCAGTCTCTGCAGAACAACTCAGGCTGCGCGGCCTTTTGCTGCTTCTTCCAATACCCGTTTGACGACGAAATCCGCACCAATTGGCATGCCATCGTAGTGTAACAACGGGACCAGTTTTTCCTGGTTGATTTCCGCATCAAGTATTAACAAAGACCGCAATTGTGCATCGCGATTCTGTTCAACGACATAAATAATGTCATGCTTGTCGACAAACTCCCTGACTGATGCCGAAAATGGGAATGCTTTGACGCGGCAGTAGTTCAAACCAATATTTTGGTCTTTCAGTTGCACCAACGCTTCCCTGACAGCACCATCGCAACTGCCGATGGACAGGATCGCGCTCTTGTTGAATTTCGAATATTCCACTTCGGGTTCCGGTACCAAAGTACGCGCGGTCTCCCACTTCACCAGCAAACGGTCGACAACTTCCTGGTAGTCAGCGGAGTTTTCCGTGTACGCCCCGTACTTGGTGTGTCCGGAGCCACGCGTGAAGTACGAACCTTTCGCGCTCTCGCCGGGCAGTGTGCGGTAGGTGATACCATCCCCATCAACATCGAGATAGCGATAGAATTTATCCATCGATTCAAGCTGTTCAGCTGACAGGACCTTGCCTTTGTCGGGTTGATACGATTCATCCCACTGCAGGTCCGGACAAATCCAGTCATTCATGCCGATATCAAGATCGGAAAGCATCATAACTGGCGTCTGCAATCGATCTGCCAGGTCGAAAGCCTGCACTGACATATAGAAACATTCTTCAGGATTGGCAGGAAACAACAATACGTGTTTGGTGTCCCCGTGTGATGCGTAAGCGCAAGTCATCAGGTCGCATTGTTGGGTCCGGGTTGGCATGCCCGTCGACGGACCCGTTCGCTGTACGTTAATTATGACTGCCGGCAATTCTGAATAATAAGCAAAGCCAATAAACTCGCTCATCAAAGATATACCGGGACCGCTGGTCGGCGTAAAGGCTCGCGCACCATTCCAGGTTGCGCCAAGCACCATGCCGATTGCAGCCAGCTCGTCCTCAGCCTGAATGATGCAAAATTTCTTGCCGCCATTTTCATCAACGCGAAATTGCTTGGCGAATGATTTGTAGGCATCCATAACAGACGTCGAAGGGGTAATCGGATACCAAGCGCCGACCGTCGCACCTGCATAAACACATCCGAGACCAGCGGCCGTATTGCCATCGATGATGATGTGGTCACTGGTCTTGTCCATTTTCTCGACCCTGACCGGCAATGGACAATCAAAATGCTCTTTTACGTAGTCATAACCAAGACGGATCGCCTCGAGATTCATAGGTACGAGCTTTTTCTTCGTTGCAAAGGTTTCTTCGAGCAACGTCGTAATAACCGCAAGATCGATATCCAGCAATGCGGCCAGCACACCGACATACGCGATATTCTTCATCAGGATACGCGACCGCGCACCGTCGAAGTGCTCGTTGCACATCGCTGATAGCGGAACGCCCAGCACACTAATGTCTTCGCGATCGAGTAGTCTGCTGCGTGGCCAGGTCGAGTCGTAAATCAACCAGCCGCCTGACCTGACTTCGGCCATATCCTGCACGTAGGTCTGTGCGTTCATGGCGACCATGACGTCGATTCTCTCCGTACGACAATGGTAGCCGTCACCGGTGACACGCACTTCGTACCAGGTCGGCAGCCCCTGGATATTCGACGGGAAATAGTTTTTGCCGACGACCGGGATTCCCATTCGAAAAATGGACTTCATTAACAGCCCGTTCGCACTTGCCGAACCGGTGCCATTGACCGTCCCAATTTTTACAACAACGTCGTTAACG
Organism: uncultured Woeseiaceae bacterium; assembly: GCA_964403695.1. Taxonomy (GTDB): domain Bacteria; phylum Pseudomonadota; class Gammaproteobacteria; order Steroidobacterales; family Woeseiaceae; genus SZUA-117. Next base: position 15,106 of record CAYOHF010000004.1, read on the forward strand.
TTAGACACGCCTGGTCAACCTCAGCTTTTTCTCATGGAACTGGAGCAAAAAATAAATTCAGTCATGCTAGGTACCGACCGCCTTCGCAACTTTGGACGTCGCAGGGTCGGCCTCATCGACCGCGTACGGAATCAATATTTCCGACTTTTGCATGTCCCAGGCACCTGTTGGACAACGCTCGGCACATAAACTGCAGTGAACACAAAGATCCTCATCTTTGACCATCACCCTGCCCGTTTGAGGCAAGCCGTCGGATACATAAAGGTCCTGTTCATGGTTTTCAGCGGGAGCAGATAACCGCGTTCGCAGTTCTTGCTCGTCTCCGCCTTCAGTAATGGTCAGGCTATTGACGGGACAAATATCAATGCAGGCATCGCACTCAATACACAGGCTGGTGGTAAACACCGTCTGGATATCGCAATTCAGACAGCGCTCAACTTCCGCGATTGCCTGTTCTGCGGTAAAGCCCAGTTCCACCTCGATATCCAGCTTCTTGAAGCGCTTCTTGAGGTCGACATGTGGCATTAACCGGCGTGACGCGCCGTCGTAATCGTTTGAGAAGCTCCACTCATGCATGCCCATTTTCTGGCTAACGAGATTGACACCACGCGGCAGCCTTTCTTGCAGGTTTTCCTCGTTGCAGTATTTGTGAATCGATATCGCTGCTTCATGACCATGCGCAACTGCCCAGATAATATTTTTCGGCCCAAACGCAGAATCACCACCGAAAAACACGCCGTCCCGGGAACACATCATCGTCGTCTCATCCACAACCGGGCATTCCCACTCATCAAACTCGATGCCAACATCACGCTCAATCCAGGGAAATGCGTTGTCCTGACCAATCGCAAGAATGACGTCATCACAAGGAATAAATACTTCGCCGATCGCTGTACCGCGATCAATGCCACCCTTGTCGTCGACCTTGTACTCCATTTGGTCAAACCGCATGCCCACCAACTTGCCATCTTCAATGACAAACTCTTTCGGTGAGTGATTGATGATGATTTCGACGTTTTCCTCTTCGGCGTCTTCGAGCTCCCATGCAGAGGCTTTGAAGAATCCGCGCGGCTTGCGCGCCATTACCTTCACGTCTACTGCACCCAGTCGTAGAGAGGTGCGGCAACAATCCATTGCCGTGTTACCGACGCCAATAATCAGAACATTTTTGCCGATGGATTTCTGGTGCTCGAAAGCTACCGACTCCAGCCAATCGATGCCGATATGAATGTTTTCCGTATCGTAACGGCCAGGAAGTTTTAGCTCCTTACCACGTGGTGCGCCGGTGCCGACGAAAACCGCATCAAAACCGCCGGTATCAAGAAAGTCTTTCATGCTTTCGATGCGATGATTCAGCTTGAGCTCGGCACCCATATCGATGATGTAGCCGATTTCCTCGTTCAAAACCTTCGGCGGCAGACGAAATTGCGGAATATTCGTGCGCATTAAGCCACCCGCAATCTCAAGTGCCTCAAAGATGGTGACTTCGTAGCCAAGAGGTAACAGATCGTTCGCAACTGCAAGCGATGCGCAGCCGGCGCCAATCAGCGCGACCTTCTTGCCGTTGGTTTCTGACGGGGCCTTTGGCAACGAAGCAGTGATGTCATCACGATGGTCAGCGGCAACACGTTTGAGGCGGCAGATCGCAACCGGCTTTTCCTCAACCCGTCCGCGCCGGCAAGCAGGCTCACAGGGGCGATCGCATACACGACCAAGAATCCCGGGGAATATATTGGACTCTCGATTCAGCAGATAGGCTTCTGAAAACTGGCCTTGAGCGAGCAATCGGATATAGCCGGGAACGTCGGTATGCGCGGGACAGGCCCACTGGCAGTCGACGACCTTGTGAAAGTAATCCGGATTGGAGGTATCAGTTGGCTTCATTCTTGTCACATCCAGAACAGGAATTTCCCCGCCAGCCGGAAATTACCGCCGATAATTTCGGCTAGGATAGCGGGATCACTCGAAAAGTAAAATGTTTTTTCTGTGCTGCGCAACGGCTGAACGCCCTGTTTGTCCGATCAGCGTACACGACTAAATGCTATTCGTTGCCCGACTATGTCCCCGGTCAACTCGCCATCCTTGTAAACAATAGTGCCGTTCACGATGGTCGTATCGACGCTGGAGCTGAAAGTATGTCCGGTAAACGGCGACCAGTGGCACTTGGCCAGCAGATTTGCCGAACTGACGGTATACGGTTTGTCCGCGTCCATAATGACAAAATCAGCGAAGTAGCCCTCCCGAACATAACCCCGATCGACGACGCCAAATATATCTGCGACTGCGTGGCTGGTCTTGTCGACAATGTTTTCGTAGCTAAGCGTGCCCTTTTCCGCAAGATCAAACAGGCATAACATTGCATGCTGCACCAGTGGCAACCCAGCCGGCGCCTTGAAATAGGTCTTGCCCTTGTCACTGATCGTGTGTGGCGCGTGGTCGGTTGCAATAATGTCAATCCGGCCATCGTTGACCGCTTTGAGCAGTGCCAGCCTGTCTTCGGGACGCTTGATAGCCGGGTTGCACTTGATGCGCGTGCCCAGTTCCTCGTAGCGACTGTCGTCAAACCACAAATGATGTACGCAAACCTCGGCTGTAATCCGCTTCTCACTGCGATGTGCTTTTGAGAAAAGCCCCATCTCGATCGCTGTTGTGAGATGTAATACATGTAGCAGCGCATCGTGCCGGCGTGCCAGGTCAACTGCCTGGCTTGACGACAGCAGGCAGGCGTTTGCGGAGCGAATGTTCGGATGCTCCGTCATTGGCACGTTCTCGCCAAAATCTGTCTTTGCGCGGGCCTCATTGTCACGAATTGTTGGCGTATGTTCACAGTGCGTGAGGACAATGACCGGCGCGTGCTCGAACAACAGCTCGAGCGCCTCCGGATTATCAACCAGCATGTCGCCGGTCGAGGCGCCCATGAAAGCCTTGATGCCACACGCCTCATTGACCTGCAGTGCTTTGATCTCTTCTATGTTGCGATTGGTTGCACCGAGATAGAACGCATAGTTGGCACTGCATCGCCCTGCAGCGGTTACGTATTTGTCGGCCAGCGCCTGTCTGTTGGTCGTCTGCGGATTGACATTGGGCATGTCCATAAAACTGGTGATTCCACCGGCAACTGCTGCTGCAGATTCCGTCGCCATATCGCCCTTATTGGTAAGGCCCGGCTCGCGAAAATGCACCTGGTCATCAATCATTCCCGGCAACAGAAATTTGCCTTTTGCATCCAGCACCTGACAAGACTCGTCAGCCGCGATGCTCGATGCAATTTTCTCGATGCGCTCACCATGAATCAGCACATCCGCGTCGCGAGTTTGGCCTTCATTAACGAGGCGCGCGTTGGTAATCAGAAGTTTATTCATCGTTTCGCTTTATAGTTATGCAAATTCATCAGTTGCCATCACGAGTTCATGAGTATTGCCCGGTTCAAATGCAGAATGTCCGGCGTCTGCGACAATCCGCAGATCTGCTTCAGGCCATGCCTGCGCCAACTCCCAGGCCGAAGTAGCAGGACAAACCACATCGTAACGTCCCTGCACGATAACCGCTGGAATATTACGAATCCGGTCTACATTTTTTATTAATTGGTTTTCTTCCATGAAACCACCATTGACGAAGTAGTGACATTCGATGCGCGCCAATGCCAACGCCATGTCATCGCTGCCGAATTCGGTCGCCAGTTTCTCGTTCGGCAGCAGTGTACTGGTGCTGCCCTCCCAGATCGACCAGGCTTTTGCTGCTTGCAAGCGAACGGCCTGATCCTCACTGGTCAGACGCGTGTGGTAGGCGTGTAGCAGGTCGTCGCGTTCCTTTTTTGGAATAGGCTCGAGATAGTGTCGCCAGAGATCGGGGTAAATCTCGCTAGCTCCATGCTGATAGAACCAGTCGATTTCTTTCTTGCGCAGCATGAAAATACCGCGCAATACGATCTCCGTTGCGCGCTCAGGATGGGCCTGACAATAAGCCAGCGCCAGCGTGCTGCCCCAGGAACCACCAAACACCTGCCATTTTTCTATTTGCAATGCCGCCCGCAGAATCTCAATGTCGTTGACCAGGTCCCAGGTTGTATTGTCATCGAGGTTCGCGTGCGGCGTGCTCTTGCCACTGCCGCGCTGATCAAACAACACAATTCGGTAGACATCCGGATTCCAGAAGCGGCGCATCGCCGGCGCACAGCCGCCTCCCGGGCCACCGTGCAGGAACACCGCCGGCTTGCCATGCGGATTGCCCGACTCTTCATAATAGAGCTTGTGGCCGCTGCCAACTTCAAGAAAGCCGGTGTGGACAGGTTCGATCGGCGGATAGAGCTCTCGCCTTGTAGAATTTGTTGTCATGGCCGGATTATGGAAGGGAGGCGGCCGGATTGCTACGAATATTGAACCTAGCCCAAAACATCCAGTCTTTAGACTAAACTTGGCTCCTCCAAACCCGGCAATATGAATTAACGATGAAGAATTCCGTCACAAAGCCAGCAACACTGCTTGTCGCCTCGATGTTCATGCTCCTGAATGCTACCGCACAGGACGTCGAGATCAATTTCACAGAGTACACACTGGATAACGGTTTGCGCCTGGTCGTCCACGAAGATACCAAGGCACCGATCGTTGCCGTCAACGTCTGGTATCACGTCGGCTCGAAAAACGAGAAGAGCGGCAAGACCGGGTTTGCACATCTGTTCGAGCATCTGATGTTCAACGGAACGGAAAACTACGACGACGAATACTTCAAGCCCTTCGAGCTTGTCGGCGCCACTAACATGAATGGCACAACCAATTTTGACCGTACCAATTATTTCCAGAACGTGCCAAAAACCGCGCTGGATATGGCGTTGTGGATGGAGTCCGACCGCATGGGGCACCTGTTAGGTGCCATTACGCAGGAAAAACTGGATGAGCAACGTGGCGTCGTGCAGAACGAAAAACGTCAAGGCGAAAACCAGCCTTATGGCAAGGTATTCAGCAAACTGCTTGCAGGCGTATTTCCGGACGGGCACCCATACGCCACCAGCGTGATCGGCTCGATGGAGGATCTCAACGCAGCAAGTCTTGAGGATGTGCAGGAATGGTTTGATACCTATTACGGACCAAATAACGCGGTAATTGTTGTAGCCGGGGACGTTGTGCCGGCCGAGGTGCTGGCCAAAGTTGAGCATTACTTCGGTGATATTCCGCCGGGACCGCCGATTTCCAAGCGAGAATCATGGACCGTAAAACTCGAGCGGGACAAACGCGAAGTCATGCAGGACCGGGTTCCGCAGGCGCGTATATATAAGGTATGGGGTGGCCCAACCAATACCGGCGAAGATGCCGAATTGCTGAACCTGTTTGGCGATGTACTGGCAGGCGGCAAGAACTCACGCCTCTATGAACGCCTCGTTTACAACGACCAGATTGCCACTGCAGCGCAGGCGGGCATGATTGGTAATGAAATCGGCGGACTGTTCATGGCCATGGCGACGGTACAGCCAGGCGGCGACCTGAAAGCAGTTGAACAGGCGTTGAACGAGGAAATTGAGCGGCTCCTGGAGGACGGCATTACTAATGACGAACTGGAGCGGGTCAAAGTGCAGTATCGGTCTGGCTTCGTGCGCGGGCTCGAAAGAATTGGCGGCTTTGGTGGTAAATCCGACCTCCTCGCACAAAACGCCGTTTACGAGGGTGATCCCGGCGCGTTTAAAAAGTCGATGGACAGAATTGAGACGGCAACACCGAAAGAGGTCGAAGCAGCTGCCAAACGCTGGATTACCGCGGGTGCTTATCACCTTGAGGTGCATCCATTTCCACAGCTGAGCGCTGCAACTGACGGCGCCGATCGCTCGGCCGTCCCGCAGACGAATGAGTTTCCTCAGGTGAAATTTGCGGAATTCGAACGTGATTTTCTGAGAAATGGGCTTGAAATCATTGTTGCAAACCGCAGTGCCGTCCCGGTCGTCAATATCCGCATGAACTTCGATGCAGGCTATGCATCCGATCAGTTCGGTGAGCTTGGGACCTCGAGCCTGGCCATGACCATGCTGGATGAAGGTACCGGAAAGCGCAGTGCACTGGAGATAAGCGACGAACTTGCGCGACTCGGCGCAAACTTCAACGCCAGGTCAGGCATCGATGCGTCGACCATCGGCATCAGCGCACTCACGGAAAACCTGGATAAGTCGCTCAATATTTATGCCGATCTCGTTCTTAACCCCGCATTTCCCGAAAACGAACTGGAACGCCTGAGAAAAATGCGCACCGCACAGATTCAACAGGAAAAAACGCAACCGCTGGGCCTGGCTATTCGTCTCTTCCCTGCATTGCTGTATGGAGAAGGCCACGCATATTCTATGCCGTTGACTGGCTCCGGTACCGAGGAATCTGTTGCGCGAATCAGCCGTGACTCGTTGGTGAATTATCACAGCACCTGGCTCCGGCCGAATAACGCCACCATGATCGTCGTTGGTGACACAACGATGGCTGAGATCAAACCCAAACTCGAAAAATTGTTCGCAAAATGGGAGCCCGGTGAAATACCGACCAAGAATATCGCCGAGGTATCCTTAAGCGATACTGAGAGAGTGTTTGTAATCGACAGGCCGGACTCCGAGCAGTCCATCATTTTTGCGGGCAATGTTGCACCGGCAGTGGGCGACGGCAATGAGCTTGCCATCGAAACGATGAACGAAATTATCGGCGGCAGCTTCACCGCGCGCATTAACATGAACCTGCGTGAAGACAAATCCTGGGCATATGGCGCATTTACGTTACTGATGAACACCAAGGGTCAGCGGCCGTTCATCGCCTATGCGCCGGTACAAACGGACAAGACCATGGAGTCCATGGCAGAAATCAGGCGTGAGCTGGTCGAGTATCTGGGTGAAAATCCTGCGACCGCGGAAGAGTTAGGCAAGGTCAAGGACAACAGCACCCTGAGTCTGCCCGGACGCTGGGAAACCTCGAATGCGGTACTCAGGGATATTAGCGAAATTGTGACTTACGACCTGCCGGACGATTACTGGGACACCTACGCGGACAGCGTTCGTGATCTCTCCCAGGAGCAGATTGTCGAAGCAGGGAACGAAGTCATTAAGCCGAATAACATGATCTGGGTAGTCGTTGGCGACAGGGCAAAAATCGAATCTCGAATTCGTGAACTTGAGCTGGGCGAAATAACTTTGCTGGATGTTGATGGCAACGTGCTGGACTAGCCCGAATATTTAGACTCGACCGGCTGCGTTACCAATCTCCGGATTCGATAACCCAGCCGGAAGTCCATCACAATTGCGACAATTTATCGAAGCCGCAATTCGATCGTATCGACACAAAAACATCGCCGCGCACGCTGCCAATGCGCTAATCTCACTTGCTGAACATATAAAGTAATTACATTGGCAACTTCGCATGCAAAATAACGAATACCTGGCGCTTATCGACGCAGCCTGCGTTTATGAAGTTGCAAATGAAACTCCGTTAGAGCTCGCCAGCAACCTGTCTACGCGTATTCACAACCGAATCCTGATGAAACGGGAAGACTTGCAACCTGTTTTTTCATTCAAGTTGCGCGGTGCTTACAACAAGCTCGCATCACTATCTGATGATGCCCTGCAAGCAGGCGTAATTTGCAGCTCGGCCGGTAACCATGCCCAGGGCGTGGCACTGGCCGCCAAGCGAAAAAATACAAGAGCGGTCATCGTAATGCCGGTTACTACACCGTCCATAAAGGTCGACGCCGTGAAGACGCTTGGCGGTGAGGTCGTGCTTTTCGGTGACACCTATGACGACGCCTACGTAAAAGCGCTACAACTGGCGCAAGAGATGCAGCTCACATTCATTCATCCGTTTGATGATCCAGTTGTCATCGCTGGCCAGGGAACGATCGGTCGGGAGTTGGTTACACAAATGGAAGATGACGTTGCAGCCGTCTTTGTACCGGTCGGCGGCGGTGGATTGATCGCCGGGATTGCTGCATATATTAAGGGCACCAGGCCGGACATCAGAATCATCGGTGTAGAACCTGCGGATTCGGCAGCAATGAAGGCGTCGCTCGATGCCGGCGAACTCATCACTCTGGATCATGTTGGCATCTTTGCTGACGGCGTCGCAGTGCGACGTGTTGGAGACGAAACGTTCCGTGTTTGCCAGGCGTTCGTGGATGAAATAGTGACTGTCGATACCGACCAAATCTGCGCCGGAATTCGTGACATATTTGAAGACACGCGCTCGATCGTCGAACCAGCGGGTGCGCTTGCGATTGCTGGCGTCAAAAAATACATCAGTGAGCATGCACTCGAGAACAAATCATTTGTCGTGATCAATGGTGGCGCCAACGTCAACTTTGATCGTTTGCGCCATATTGCAGAACGCGCCGCAATCGGCGAAGAAAGGGAGATGCTGCTTGCCGTTGAGATTCCGGAGCAGCCGGGCAGTTTTCGGCAATTTTGTGAGGCGATCGGACGGCGCAGCATCACCGAATTCAATTACCGCTATAACGACAAGAAGGCCGCGCATATTTTCGTTGGCCTGGAACTTCATGACGGCAGTGAAGAGCGCGAGGAGATTGCTGCCAATCTGAAAAAACTCGGATACACCTTTGTCGATCTAAGCGATAACGAGATGGCGAAGTTACATGTTCGTCATATGGTTGGCGGCAGCGCTGCAAATATTGAAAATGAACGACTATTTCGTTTTGAGTTTCCCGAGCGACCCGGTGCGTTGCTGGACTTCCTAAAGGCGATCGGCACGGACTGGAATATCAGTCTGTTTCACTATCGAAACCATGGATCAGACCACGGGCGAATCCTCGCCGGCATTCAGGTCGCTGATGACGAATCCGCGGAACTCGAAGCTCATCTCGCCGAACTGGGTTACTCGCATTTCGAGGAAAGCCATAACCCGGTGTATTCGATGTTTCTCGCCTGACGAACAGGCAAAGAATCGCGGCAAGATGCCGCTCCCACGAATTCAGCGCGATGTTTTTAATCTCTGAAAGAAGAATCCCTTCGATCCAGTTTCCGTAGCAGAGCCGGCCACGCGATTTCGCCGCCCATGCCCTTCGTTACCGCCTTAATCTGAGCCTTGATACCCGCAACAATGGCCGGGTTGATGTGAATGAGTGCTGCACCGGTTGATTGCGCCATTAATTGTGTCTGGCATGCGGTTTCAAGCGCATACATAGACAGAAATGCATCGGGAATGGTCGCGCCCACAGTTAACAGTCCGTGATTGCGCAGGATCAAAAAGTTACTGGCACCGAGATCCGCAACGAGCCGTGGTTTTTCGTCTTCATTGAGCGCTATACCTTCGTAGTCATGATACGTAACTGAGGCATACGGAAATAACGAAATTTGTGACAGTGGTAGCAGGCCATCTGCCTGGGCAGATACGGCGATCCCGGCTCTCGTATGAGTATGTAGTACACAACCAGCGTCAGATCGTGCTGCATGCACGGCACTGTGGATAGTAAAGCCGGCCGGGTTTACCAGGTACGGCGTATCAAGAACAATATTGCCGTCCAGATTGACTTTAATCAGGCTACTGGCAGTCATCTCTTCAAACAGCAGGCCGTAAGCATTAATCAAAAAATGCTCATCCGGGCCAGGGACACGTGCTGAGATATGCGTAAAGATCATGTCATCCCAGCCATACAGGGCTATCAGACGATAGCAGGCCGCAAGATCAACCCGAACCCGCCATTCTTCTTCTGATACCTGGGCTTTGACGGACAAGGCTTGCTCTGCAGTGCTCATGATTCTGACTCCGATGTTGAAATTACGCGGGTCGATAATATATTTGCCGCCCGGCAATAACACCTTTCGTGCTGTTTTGCGGTGTAAATATTTTACCTATCAAAGCATTGCCGCGGGCATCGTGTCACCAATGAGTAGCGCTGCTACAGGTGCGTCGTTTAAACCGGTCAGATTGGTTACAGCTGAAACGTACTTTTTGATATATATGAAGGACTTATTCCAAAACCTTTGCAACTTATTCGTCCCATGGGGCATCAAAGAACTACAGAACGGCTGATAATCCCCGGCCGTGCTGTTAGTTAGATCTGGTTTGAGTGCACCTCAGCCAGCGTAGCACACGAAACAAGTTTATCTCCCAAAGGTTTTGTTTCGTAATCTTAAACGGTGGCTTCGGCCACCGTTTTTTTTGGCGGGTCTATTGGGCGAAAACTGCGGAGTGAATGTGACTTATCTTTTCATGTTGCGACAATCGATAGAAGTGTCGTAATTCATGCAGGCCTTGTTGATTGTCGCGTTGGAAGCGCTGCCGAAATCCGTGGCAAAACCGTGCAGCGTAGTTGTTGGCGGTGGTGTATCGCTCACGTTGATCGTGGTTCAGGTCGGCATTAAAGTGGATATCGTCGAATAGCCAGCCGTGCATCTTGTCGGCCAGCTCCGTGTCCTCCTGGTGCAGCGCCATCATTAGCGTGCTAATGAATTTGTCTACCTCAGCCTGCATTTCAAGTTCCAACAGTGAAATCTTGCGGTTCTTCTGTGCACTCCAGACGATATAGTTGAAGTGGCTGATGCCCTCGAGCACTGTCCACAAATCATTTAGATCAGTGACGCATAAATTTCTTAGTGGGTCAGTGCCCTTTAGCCGGGAAAGAATGTCGTCATCAAGGAAAACGCTGAGTGCGAGCTCATCCTCGTCCTCCTGCACCAGCACCGTTTCCTCCGTGTTTGAAAGCAACGATCCTTTGCCAAGATATGCGGCAATCAGCGGGTCTGTAATCAGGAAATCAGATACATCGTAACCAGGGTCGGCCTGGTAAATACTGGCAAGATGCCCCTGTAGTCGGGAAAGCATCAGTGATTATTACGACTAACCGAATTCGATATCGGTACTACACCCTGCTTCTTTAGCAAGGCCCTGGCTCTGTTACTTCCAGTACGCAACCAGATTTCGTAGGTTCGTAATACGTCGATATCGGTTGACCCTTGGGCGCTATCACGCACCTCGTTCAGCAAATCGACGACGACCTGAAATTTTTGTGCCAGCTCCTGATATACACCGCCGAGAGCCCGACCTCGAGCAGTGCCGCGGATTTCATCCGACAGCGAACTGTAAGCGTTGCCACCCATGTTCACGTAGTAGTCGATGTCGACCAGCTTGTGCGCAAGACTGTCTGCAAAAAATCCGGCGATAAACAACGCTACATCGCCAATGCGTTGCAGAGAAAAATTTCGTTCTTCCGGAGACGTGGCATCGGTGGCATCGACCAGCATCAAGGCCAGGGGCCTCAGACCGTAGCTATCACCCTGGTCTTCGTACAGCTTTTCTGAGCGAGAAAATAACGTAAGAAGATTGACCACGTAATGCGCTGCATGATCATCGACATTGACACCTTGATTGTCGATCGCAGTGTCAATCGATTCGCGAAAATAGTCGCGAAGATTGTGTACCGGTAACACCCGGCCACTCATTGCCCGTTCGGTCACATTCAAGCCTCCCGCACGCAAAAGACATGTCAGGTATATCTTAATCAGACCAGGGACCCTGTGACAAGGTTCACGATTAACAGACGGAAAAATATTCCGGTCATTAATCTGTGAAATCGCACTACTCTACTTATGTATTAACCGACAGGAGTGGCGCGCCGCGAATACCTCAGGAACTTCACCACATTTCTCTCAGTCGACCGGCAACATCGAGCTTCTTGTTCGTGCGCGGCGCCAACCGGACTGTGGATGCTTCTTTTCGGCCTTGAAAGCTGGCATCCATCCTGGTCATCAGGCTATCGGTCATGAAACGACTACGCGCACCATAGACATGCTTGTCACCATTTCTATGCTGCTGCGTAACGTGATATCGCAGCGGCGCAATAAGGCTCAGTGATTGTTTTGCCCGGGTCATCGCGACGTACAACAGGCGTCGTTCTTCCTCGATCATCTCCGGCTTGCCAGCTGCAAACTCCGATGGAAAATTCCCGTCGGAAAAATTAAGGACGAAGACAGAATCCCACTCCTGGCCTTTGGCGGAATGTACAGTCGACAAAACCAGGTAGTCCTCATCTAGGTGTGGAGTGCCTGAGAGGTCTCCTGCCGCAGCCGGTGGATCAAGTGTCAACTCCGTCAAAAACCGCTCACGGCTGGGATATTTTCCTGAAATTTGCTCCAGTTGCTCCAGGTCTGCCTCGCGAGTATCAAGACTGTCATACAGCCGCTCAAGATGTGGCTGGTACCAGCGGCGTGTTTCGCCCATCTGCGACTGCCAGAGTTCAGCAGAAGGGTCCGCTGAAGAAAGTGATGTCATCAGGTTACAAAACAGCGGCCAATCCGTTTGCGTCGCCGCAGGAGGCCTGAATGCATCAATGGCAGCAAATTCAAAATCACTCTCGAGCAGAAAATCGAAACATCTTGCAGCATACGATGGCCCCATGCCGGGTAGCATTTTAAGTACGCGAAAAGCGGCGACCTGGTTGCGGGGATTCTCTGCCCATTTGAGAATGGATAAAAAATCTTTCACGTGACCTGCTTCGAGAAATTTTAGCCCGCCATATTTAACGTACGGGATGTTGCGCCGGACAAGCTCGAGTTCGAGGCAATCGCTATGATGTGCGCTGCGAAACAAAACTGCCTGTTCCTTAAGGAGCATTCCTTGCTCACGATTGGCGAGAATATCTTCAACCACCATCTCGGCCTCGGCGTCACCATCTTCAACCGTGACGTAGCGTGGCTTACCGCCGCCGGGCTTATTAGAAAAAAGATTTTTTTTGTATTGCCGTGCACTCTCGGCTATCACACAATTAGCCGCGTCGAGCAATGGCTGCGTGGATCGATAGTTTTGCTCAAGCGTGACAATTTTGGCTGGCGGAATAAATTGATCTGAAAAACTAAGGATGTTTTCCACATCAGCTGCGCGGAATGAATAAATGGATTGCGCATCATCGCCGACAATAGTGACGCCATGCCCCTCCGGTTTGAGTGCCTGCAATATTTCAGCCTGTAAAATATTGGTGTCCTGGTATTCATCGACCAGCACATGGTCGAACCAGGAACCAATTTCAGCAGCCAACTCAGCATCAGCAACCAGGTGACTCCAGTAGAGCAACAGGTCATCGTAATCCAGCGCCTGGATGCGCTGCTTTTGCTCGACATAGTGTCGAAACAACAGACGTAATTCCGGCTCCCAGTCAGAACACCACGGAAACGTTTCATTCAGGGAGTCGAGCAAAGGTTTTTGCGTATTTACACAGCGAGAATAAATCGCCAGGCAGGTCGATTTTTTGGGAAACCGGCGCGATTTTCTTGACAGGCCCTGTTCATGGCGCACGACGTCCATCAAGTCAGCAGAATCGCCGCGATCCAATACTGAAAAACCAGGGTCGAGCCCCAGGTTGTGCGCATACCGACGTAGCAATCGATTGGCAACTGAATGAAACGTGCCGGACCAGGGCAGTATGCCGTTGGATACGCGTTGCTCACCATCAGCGCAGACTGCCTGACGAACGATCGACTCAACGCGCCGTGTCATCTCGAGCGCGGCGCGACGTGTGAAGGTTAACAACAGAATTCGCTCCGGACTCACACCCTGAATAATCAAGTGCGCGACCCGATGCGCCAGTGTCATGGTTTTGCCAGTGCCTGCGCCGGCGATTACTAACAGCGGTCCTGCGGAAAAGCTTTCTCCAGCCGGTTTCCTGCCGTACGAAGCCGCCTGCCGCTGGGCCGGATTCAAAAGCTCCAGGTAGTCTGTTTGTAACTCAGCTGCATCCCCCATAACTGGGTTTTTATACAGTACTGGTTAAATTTACACAACCGGTGGCGAATTCTGCTGCATAAATGCCTCGACGACTGCGGCCAATTGGCCCGGCTGCTCAAAGTGCACCATGTGACCTGCTCCTGGAATCACACGGGTCTCGGTGTCATGTGGCTCAGGTGTACCGGCATCAGCGCCAATCCAGGATTTTGCCGCTGCGGTGAAATCCGTATCTTCGCCAACGACCCGCAGTACGCGGGCGGTGATCCTGGACCAGCAAGCGAGAGCCTCGGCGCGACGGTATTGCACAGCATTCGGCAGTTTGTGTGCCGGATCAGCCCGCAGTGTCACTGTTCCATCGCTCGCTTGTTGTGCCCATTGTTTTGCCACAAACATCGCCTTGTCTGAACTGACAGCTGGATTTCGCTTGCGGATTCGTTGCGCAAGTTCATCGAAAGTTGCATAGCTTGAGTATTTTGGCAGAACACGACTTTTTTCAATCCAGCGCTTGTAGGTTGCCGGTGCATCCTGCGGATTACTGTCGTTAAGTCCGAAGCCTTCTACATTTACAAAAGCCGCAACTCTCTCGGGCATGATGCCCGCGTACAGGCCTGTTACGTTGGCGCCCATACTATGACCCAGAAGGTTGACTGGCTGGTTTGGCTGGTAGATGCCGAGCAAAACATCCAGGTCTGCGACATAGTCCGGGAACCAGTAACTTTCCGCACGACTGCGGGTATTGCCGAAGCCACGCCAATCCGGTGCAACTACAAACCACTGCTCCTCCAGTTCGTCGACCAGGAACTGGAATGAGCGACCACAATCGCCCCAACCATGTAGCAGCACGAGCAGCGGATTATTGCGATCGCCCCACTCACTGACATGATAATCAATCCCTCTTATGTCGTGTCGCGTCGAGCGAGAGGAAACGCGTGCCTGATAGGTGTCCGTCTTTTTCATAGGCCTTACATTATATTCGGTTAATATAGGAGCGCTGGTGTTAAAGTTACTACATTCTAATTATCCACAACTTGTAGTACAGGCACCCGCGGTTCATGACATTCGAGATTGCCCTTGTTCTTGGCATCCTGGCCATTTCGCTGATTCTCTTTATCAGCGAGGTCATCCGCATGGACCTCGTTGCACTACTGGTTCTTTGTTCGCTGGCGGTCACCGGACTCGTATCGTCCACTGAAGCTTTCGCCGGTTTCAGTAATAGCGCCGTCATCACCGTCTGGGCCATGTTCATCCTCAGCGAGGGTCTCACCCGAACTGGTATTGCCGATATTATTGGCCACCAGGTCATGCGACTCGCTGGTCGACGCGAAATTGCGGTGATCATCGTCATCATGATCACCGCAGGCGTGCTTTCTGCATTCATGAATAACATTGGTGTTGCAGCACTCATGTTACCGGTCGTTGTCGAAGTCGCACGCAGAACCCGAATTCCGCCATCTCGCTTATTGATGCCACTCGCGTACGCCACGCTTCTCGGTGGTCTGACCACCATGATCGGTACGCCGCCAAACCTGCTGGTCAGCGAGGCCATGACGCAAAACGGCTATGAAGCCTTTGGTCTTTTCGATTTCGCTCCACTGGGTGGCGCGATCATGGTCGGCGGCATCGTCTTTATGGCCCTCGCCGGCCGTTTTCTGTTGCCAAAAATAAAGTCGGACCGCGGCAAACACCAGAGTCAACGAAGTCTGCGCAATCGCTACAAGCTACAGGAACGCACCTTCATGTTGCGCATACCGCTGGACTCCGTCCTGGTCGGAAAAACACTGGGTGAAAGTCGCATTGGTGCATCGACAGGCCTCATTATTCTGGCGCTGGTGCGCTTTGGTCGCAGTGAAACACTGCCCGGTCGGCAAACAACGCTACGCGGCGGCGATGGAATTCTTGTGCAGGGCAAACCGGACCAGTTTCGCGAGTTACAACGCTGGAGCGACCTGGTGATAGAGCGGGAAGCACCGGTACTCAAATCGATGGTTGCCTCAAAAGTTGCTTATGCGGAAATCGAACTTGCGGAAGGATCCCCGCTGGAATCTGAACTCATACGACACGCCGGATTTCGCACGCGATTTAATGTCAGCGTCGCGGGCATTCGCAGAGGCAATACATATCGACTGACTAACCTTGCCTATGTCCCGTTGCGTGCCGGCGATCGAATCCTGGTCCAGGGTGAGATAGAGGCTATCGCAGAGCTCGAAGACTATGCGGACTTCAGCAGCGTGCAACCGGTTACTGATGAAGAGCTAAGCGAAAAGTACAGCACTGAAGAACGCATGTTTGTCGTGCGTTTACCCAAATTCAGCGGCCTCGCTGACGCAACGCTGGAAAAGAGCCGTTTGGCCGACGTTTTCGACTTTCGTGTCGTTGCTATTTTTCGTGAAGGACAACTTAATGTCATGCCACGCGGCAAGGAAGTTCTTGTTGGCGGTGACCTGCTACTAATCGAGGGGCAACACGAGGATATGGATGTGTTGCGCGGCCTGCAGGAGCTCGAAATTGAAACCAGCGTGTCGGCCAATCGGGGCACGTTGGAATCGGAGCGCCTGACAGTAATGGATGCCACACTGGATCCACGTTCGAACCTCGCCGGAAAAACAGTGGGCGAGCTAAATTTCCGTGAACGTTACGGCCTTGAACTTGCCGGCATCTGGCGTGAAGGAGGACCGGTTGGTGCTGACCTCGCTGATGAGCGCTTGCAAATCGGTGATGCGTTGCTGCTTTTGGGCCCGCATGACCGATTGAAACTCTTAAGTAATGACTCTGATTTTCTGATTCTTACGCCGCTGGGCCAGGAGCCACCGGATACACGCCGTGCAGCGTTGGCTGCATTCATCATGCTCTGCGTCGTGCTCAGTGTAATGGCAGGCTACGCACATATCGCCGTTGCCGCTGTGGTCGGTGGCACCATTATGGTGCTGACCGGTTGCCTGACCATGGAGCAGGCTTATCGCGCCATCGATTGGCGAGCGATTTTTCTCATTGCGGGCATGCTACCGCTTGGTACAGCGATGCAGGATACCGGCGCTGCATCATTTCTTGCCGATAAGGTCATGCTGCTCCTGGGTGATGCCGGTCCGTGGCCCGTGATTATGGGGCTGTACGTGCTCACCGCGATGGCCACCATGATCATTCCGACAGCGGCACTCGTCGTCCTGATGTCGCCGATCGTCTTTTCGGCGATGGCTGATATGGGCCTGCGGCCCGAAACCGCCATGATGGCGATTGCCATGGCCGCATCGGCGAGTTTCACCAGCCCGATTTCCCACCCGGCTAATATTCTTGTTATGGGCCCCGGCGGTTACCGCTTTGTTGACTACATCAAGGTCGGTGTACCGCTGACAATTATCGTCTTTATTACTGTGATGGTGCTATTGCCGATATTCTGGCCATTGGTGCCGGTCGCGCCCTGATTAGCAGCTTGTTGAAAACCCCGGTTTTTCAACCGCATGGTACAAGACCAACAAACTAGGGAATCAACACCGTCGATCCCGTCGTCTTCCTGGCTTCCAGATCCGCATGCGCGGTCGCCGCTTGCTCGAGTGGATAGCGTTGATTGACGTTTATTTTGACGACGCCCTGACCAACCACATCAAACAGCTCAGCTGCAGCTGCCAGCAATCCCTCACGCTCGGCAATGAAGTCGAACAGAATCGGCCGGGTAACGTACAAAGAATGGCGCTTTGCCAGCTCAACCGGGGCAAATGGATCGACCGGGCCGGACGCATTTCCAAACGTGACCATCACACCGTGCGGTCGCAATGAATCGAGCGACGAGATAAAGGTGTCACGACCTACCGAATCGTAGACAGCCGCGACTCCCGCGCCACCGGTAAGCGCACGTACGCTGCCTGCAACGTCCTTGTCGTCGGCCATGATGATGTGGTCACAACCCTGGGACCTGGCCAGAGCGGCTTTTTCATCGGTGCTGACAACGCCAATGACCAATGCGCCGAGGTGCTTCGCCCACTGACTTAACAGAGAGCCTACGCCGCCAGCTGCCGCATATAACAAAATCGGGTCACCAGGCTGCACCGGGTAGCTGCGACGAATCAGATACCAGGCTGTCAGTCCCTTGAGAAAAACTGCAGCCGCCTGCTCATCTGTGACGCTGTCCGGTATTGGTACAAGTTGCCAGGCTGGAAAGTTCCTGCTCTGTGCATAGGAATCTGCAGGACGGCCCGTGTAAACCACTCGATCACCAGCCTTTACTTCGGTAACGCCCTCACCAACGGCCTCGACAATACCGGCTGCTTCACTACCCAGGCCCGTCGGCAGGTCCATCGGATACAAGCCGGATCGATGGTAGGTATCAATGAAGTTCAGTCCGATAGCGGTATGCCGGACACGAGCTTCGCCCGGGCCCGGGTCGGCGAGCTCTATCTCTTCATACTGCAACACGTCAGGACCACCATATTCATGAATTCTTATTGCATGCGTCTTCATTGTCTTCTCAACAGATCAACCGAAGCGCAAGAATAGCGAACACTTGCGAGAAACATAAGAGTCATTTGAAAACCACGTTGCCAGACAGGACGTCTAAATGCCGCGAAGCAAGTCAATTGTGAGCGCTTGTGCCAGTCTTGAGAAACTGCTGATAACTGTCGTGGGATGCTTGGGAGCGGCGATCGAATGACAATGTTGAAAAAGCCATGGATGGCTTTTTCAACAGTCTGCGAGCCCAATACACTCTCATTGACAGGGCTCTGTCATCACTTTGACGCAACACGTAGAATGAATCAGATGGGAAGAGTAGACGGTAAAATCGCGCTGGTCACCGGCGCAGCACAGGGTCTTGGCGCAGCGACAGCGATTATGCTGGCACGCGAGGGCGCCAAAGTAGCATTGACTGACATTAACCTTGCCGGTGCTCAGGCGCAGGCAGATGCCATCAACACCGAAGCAGCCGGAACGGCAATAGCATTGGAGCATGATGTCGCGGACGAGAAATCCTGGCAACGAATTCTGGATGAAATTATGCAGCAGTTCGGCGGCATGAATATCCTCGTTAACAATGCCGGGATAGGATCAGTTGCCAGCGTCGAGGATGAAACCTTTGAAATGTGGCAAAAGGTACATGCGGTTGATCTCGACAGCGTGTTCCTCGGCTGCAAATATTCAATCCCGCTGATAAGTGCCAGTGGCGGCGGCTCAATCGTCAACATTTCGTCAATATCCGGCATCATCGCCGGGCACAATCTCGCTGCCTATAACTCGGCGAAGGCTGCAGTGCGCCACCTGAGCAAATCGGTGGCACTGCATTGCGCTCGTTCGCGCAACAAGATACGCAGCAATTCAATACATCCGGTTTTTATTGATACGCCTATCCTCGATGGCATGGCCGGAGACAATGACCGTGCGACAGCACTCGAAAAACTCGGCAGGCAGATTCCTATCGGACATATTGGGCAGCCGGACGACGTCGCATACGCGGTACTGTACCTGGCGTCCGACGAATCAAAATTTGTGACCGGGACCGAGATCAGGGTAGATGGCGGCATCAGCGCGATGTAGCCACGGAATACTGGAAGAATAGATCAGTGACCAGGACAGTCGTTATTGCAGGAGCCGGGCATGCGGCCGGCCAGGTTGTAGCATCGCTGCGGCAGAAGAAATTTGCCGGGCGAATTGTATTGTTGGGCGAGGAGCCGTGGCTACCCTATCAGCGACCGCCTTTATCCAAAAAGTTTCTTGCGGGTGCGTTATCTGCAGAAAGGCTTTATTTTAAGCCCGGGAGTTTTTACGACGATCCCGATATCGAAGTACACCTAAAAACGCGCATAACAGCGATAGATCGCGAAAATTGCTCTGTCACATCGGACGCCGGTGATGTTTTTGTGTACGACAAACTGGTGCTCGCGCTTGGCGGCCGTCCACGGAAGTTGTTGCTACCCGGCGCAGATCTTGCCGGGATTCATTATTTGCGTGGTATCGATGATGTGCTGAGCATCCAGAGTGAGATTCAGCCAGGACGACGCCTGGTCATCGTCGGTGCAGGCTACATAGGTCTTGAAGTTGCAGCAGTCACTGCCGGACTTGGACTTGACGTCACCGTGGTCGAGATGGAGGACCGGGTGATGAGCCGCGTCGTGTCGCCACAATTATCCGAGTTCTATCAAAAGGAACACCTGGCGCACGGTGTAACGTTGAAATTATCAACCGGCACAAGCGGCTTTGCGGGAGTCGAGAAACTGGAAAGCGTTTTGCTTGATAGTGGCGAGAAACTGCCTGCTGATATTGTCGTTATTGGCGTTGGCATAATGCCAAACATTGAGCTCGCGGATGCTGCGAAACTTGAAACAGGAAACGGCATAATTGTCGATGCTCACTGCCAGACCAGCGATCCGAACATATTTGCCGTTGGCGATTGCACATTCCACCCTAACGAGGTGCTCGGCAGAAGTTTGCGGCTGGAGTCGGTGCACAATGCGCTCGAACAAGCGAAGACAGCGGCGGCAAATATTTGTGGCGAAAACCTGAGCTACGCGCAAGTGCCGTGGTTCTGGTCGGATCAATACGACCTGAAGCTGCAAATCGTCGGCCTTTCACAAGGCTATGACGAGGTTATTATGCGTGGCGATCCACTAACGCGCTCCTTTGCGTGTCTGTATCTGCGTGATGGCCAGCTCATCGCCGTCGATGCCGTCAATAGTCCCAGGGATTTTATGCAGTCAAAGGCATTGATCGCCAATCACGCACGAATTGATCCGCGACAGCTGGCGAACACGGCGGTCGCTTTGAAAGATTTGGCCTGACCCGCTGCATTTTGATTGCTGTTGCCAGATCGAGAATTCGCGGCGTCTCAATTCTCGTGCACTTCTACGCACTGCAACTAAGGGCATTAGCTTAGACAGCCGCGAATGCTCAATATCACGACCAATTTTAAGTTTGTGGGACCGCAGTAGGTCTGACCCGGTTTTTATTCGGAATTGGCCGTCGCAGTAGGTGCGATAATGGTCAGGTTGCCACTCATCGAAACCGGTCCATCCAGAGCGGAGTAGGCGCTCGCTGTCAGCGACTCCACAGCCTCACTGCCCTGGCCAGCGAAGTCTCCGCTACCGCCTGTAACGCGCGCGATGCCCAACGCACCAGGTCCGCTGGTCATTATGCTGTGAAACGATCCTTTCCAGTTGTCGCCGGAACTCCAGCGGGCCGGAATGACAATGTCGTGAATATAGGTCCAGTAATTCTCGGTTTGATCGATAAGAAATGTGCCCTGCCCGGGCAAGTAGATATGCCAGACACTGTTGACCTCTGCATCTGCGTTGATCAATGATGTTTGCTCAGAGTCTGATGAAAATTTGAAGCCTATTCCTGTCACTTCGCCGCGGGCGTTGCGTAGTTTTGTAACGAATACTCGCGTATCAATAATTGCGAGCTCCCAAAGGTCGGCAACCCGATCAGGGTGAGTGGTGACAATGGATTCGCCGTTATCCGTATATAAAATGCCTTCACTGGCTACGGCTGAGTAAGACAAATTTATGACACTGTCCTGGGAAACAGAAAGTGGCGAGATGGATGGCTGCACGGCGAACGGGTTGTAATACAATATCGCCGAAAACAGCAGCGCACCTAAAAACGCACCGATCAATAAAGAGATTACATACTTCATGGTGCATCACCCGATAGTTCTTCCAGTGGTGAGACCAGCGCCGTCATCAGCTCTATGCGTCCCTGGGTGTCGAAATCATCATCCTCGACTTCTGCCACGAATTGCTCTTTTACAGAGCCGTTGAGACTTTCAAAATCGCGGGTGCCAGCCAGCAAGACACCTTCTCGATAGCCATCGGCCGTAGGGCTTAAATCCATTTGCACATACATGGTGCCTCTAGCCGGAAGATGCACTGTCCACTCTATGAACGACGATCCATCAGCCGCACTGGCAAGCCGGCTGGCGACGCCAATAACGACATCATTCCGATCACGGACTTTGAACATTTCCGCCTGGAAATCCCCGAACTCTTCTTCGCTGGGCCACGGCATGCCAGACGGAATCGTGTTGTCCGCTCCCGGCAATCCAACGAGAATGCGGTCGCGCGGCAAATTGATTCTAAAAGTCTCAGCATTGCCACCATTTGGCTGTACGGACATCAATGAAGTCTGACGATGCAGATCAACGGCTGGAGCGAAATAGATCAGCGCGCCCGCACCCATAAACCCTAGAAAAATTCCAATAATAAAAGTTCTGAACAAGCGAATCACCCTGTAGAAAAGTTCGAATCGCCCTGCATACGGGCAAAGTGTCCTGCGAAGTTTAGTTAAATTGCCCTTTTGTCTCAGCATTTGCCTGACGAAATGTGACCTGGCGCACAATTCGGGCCCAATAGCGCTCCCGAAATCACGCTGTCGCGTGGTTCGGGTGTATCCCGCCCGCATTCGGCAGCTCTCCTCGACTTGATGTCCGGTAAAAAAACCGGAGTTTTTCAACAAGCTGCTCGGCCGTTTCAGTACAATCCCGGAGCATGCGGTGTCTGACACCACTTCCTCAGTTTGCTGAAATGGTCCAACAATGAAAGCCGTTTGTTTATGGTCTGGTCCGAGAAATGTATCCACGGCATTGATGTACAGCTTTGCACAACGAGCTGACACGATAGTTGTTGATGAGCCGCTTTACGGGCACTACCTGCGGGTTAGCGGCGCCCAGCATCCGCTGCGAGAGGAGATCCTGGCTGCCGTAAACAGCAATGGCAATGCTGTAATGCGTCAGCTGCTACACGAACCGACGGAGGAAGCCACCACTGTGCTGTTCATGAAACAAATGGCGCATCACCTCGTCGATCTTGATCAGGGCTTCATACGACGGACTCACAATATATTCCTGATACGCGATCCCAGGGAAATGTTGCCCTCGCTGACTATTCAGCTACCGGACGCCCGACTTGAAGACACTGGTCTGGCTACCCAATGGCAGCTTTTCGAACGCTTGATCGCAACCGGCCAAAACCCGGTAGTGCTTGATTCCCGCGAGCTGCTACTGGATCCACCAGGCGTCCTTGGCTGTCTTTGCGAACAACTGGACATCGACTACACCGATGAGATGCTTACATGGCCAGCTGGCACTCGACCGGAGGATGGTATCTGGGCGCCTCATTGGTACCACGCAGTTCACAAAAGCACTGGCTTTGCTCCATATACTGCAAAGGGTGAATTTCCACAGAATCTTGAAGCTCTGCTCGCAGAGTGCAGGCCGTGGTACGACAAGCTCTTTGCGCACGCAATAATCGCCACAGGAGGACAATAATTTTGTCAGGTACAGACCCACGCAATGAACAAATCATAGTGCACGTAAATGGTGAACTGGTGCCGCGGGCCGATGCGAAAATCTCAGTATTCGACAGTGTCGTGCAAGGTGGTGACGCTGTCTGGGAGGGCTTGCGCGTTTATAAAGGCCGCGTCGCGGCATTGGGGGAGCATTTGCAGCGTCTGCAAAATTCTGCGAAGGCACTGGCATTCAATGATGTTCCCTCAACAGACGAAATTCGTAGTGCGATTTTTAGCACGCTGCAGGCGAACGGTATGACCGACGAGACGCATATTCGCCTGACACTGACTCGGGGTGAAAAAATAACGTCCGGAATGAACCCGCGATTGAATCAATCCGGTTGCTCGCTGATTGTACTTGCTGAATGGAAGCCGCCGGTCTATTCGGATGCTGGTATACGTGTGGTCACCTCATCAACTCGACGCAATACCCCGCAATGCCTCGACTCGAAAATCCATCACAACAATTTGTTGAACAACATTCTGGCAGCAATCGATGCGAATGTTGCGCAGGTAGATAGTGCTGTGATGCTTGACGTGCACGGCTTCATTTCCGAAACAAATGACACCAATATTTTTCTTGTGTGCAATGCGCAATTGCTGACACCTTTTGCTGATAGTTGTCTGCCGGGCCTGACGCGGCAAATGATTCTCGATATTGCCGCTGCAGAGAATATTTCCTGCCGGGAAAAAAATCTGTCCATCACGGATCTGTATACCGCCGAGGAGGCGTTTACCACCGGCACTATGGGTGAACTTACGCCGGTGCTTGAGGCGGACGGGAGAATAATCGGTAGTGGCAATTCTGGCCAGTTAACGCGCAAAATGCAGGCATTGCATCGAGCTTATGCCTGGGAACACGGTGAGCCACTACCTGCAGCGTGAAGATTCCTGCGAAGTTTGCGAAAATAGCCGTACATCCATGTACCGCAGGCAACCCGCCAAAAACAGAGTTTTTCAACAGGCTGCTAGCTACATTTATCCTCAGAAAAATAGTCTGCCAGGTAATCTTCGAGACTCGTATCGTCGCTGGCCTCTATTTCGAGTTGCCGCTGAATAGATTGAGCGGCCTCGTCTTTATAAAGACGTAAACGATCATCTGGCAGGGGCTCTAAAGCGGCAAAGTAATCTTTGTGGCCGCGCGCGCACTCCATGGCGAAATGATAAAAGCCGGTATGCCCCAGCTTCATCTCCTCCAGAATGCGTGCCGATGGCGTTGCATCCGGGTTTTCGACAACGGCGATTTGCGCATTGACGGATTGGACATAGGCATCTCCACCTTCGCCTCTGTCAATTATTTCCGCAATCGCTTTGACATCCTGCAGAATTTCATTCGCCCACTGTTTAAGTTCGACTTCCCGGCCATCCCTGATCAGGCGAAAATTCGGATCGCGGCCATTATTTGCAGTCTCGCTGTGGTTGCGCGCAATCTCACTCCAGCCATCATGTTCAACAGTTGGACTATCCTGCAACATGCAATAAATAAGAAACGCTTCAGTGAAACGCATTTCGTTCTGATTCACACCGACCGGATCGAAAACATTGATATCCAGTGACCTGATCTCGACATATTCAATTCCGCCACGGCGCAATGCGGCAGTCGGACGTTCACCGGAATGCGCTACCCGTTTCGGCCGAACAGGGCTGTAATACTCGTTTTCTATTTGCAGCTGGTTAGTGCTCAGTTGACGATACTCACCGCCTACGTTCACGCCAATCTTCTCGTACGCCGGTTCCGGCGTACAGATTGCGTGACTCATATCATCAATATAGTCATCAAGATTATTCAGGGAAATGGCAATCTTGGCTTGTGCGTTGCTGCTATAACCCAGGTCGCTCATGCGTAATGACGTGCCAAATGGCTGGTAATAAGTTGTGTCATCGTAACTCGGCATGTTTGTGTCCGTTGCGCCCATAAAGGATTTGCACAAAGCCGGTGACGCGCCGAATAAATACAACACCAGCCATCCAAAGCGACGAAAATTTCGCACCAA
Source organism: uncultured Woeseiaceae bacterium (assembly GCA_964403695.1). GTDB lineage: Bacteria > Pseudomonadota > Gammaproteobacteria > Steroidobacterales > Woeseiaceae > SZUA-117. Next base: position 40,052 of record CAYOHF010000004.1, read on the forward strand.
TCCGAGATACGCAGCAGAGCGAAAATCATCGACATCCAGCGATGACTCTTCAAGATCCTGGTATTCTGGCCAGAACTGCAGCGGCAGCGAATAATTAAAATGAACCCCGGCGATGGTTTGCATTTTACGTCCGTACCGATAACTGAGACCGTTGCGGTAAATCGTTTTCATGCGACCAACGTTTGAGTGGCCATATTGCGCCAGCGGAATACCCGCATCACCGGCCATTACGCATGGCATGCTGGTCGCCCAAAGCAGTTCATCATCCATACGTTCATACGTGAACTGGTGAATCTCGCAAAGTTTGCGCAGTGTCTCCCAGGTATTAGCGAAAGCCGGCGTCACGAACTCGAGCAACGCTTCTGAAAAATCAGTCGTAATGAAGCGATTGGTCAATGCTGAGCCCAGCGCGGCAGGGTGCGGCGTGTCCGCGAGGCGGCCATCCTGGCGCACACGCAGCGACTCTTTCTCGACGCCTTTCAGGCCACCCGCAAGGATATTCTGAGAACTTGTCGCAGCCAGCCTCTTAATTCGTTGTTCGACTATCCTGTTCAAACGAAGCTATCTCCGGTCGCATCTCGGCCTGAATGATTAGACCTGAACTATACAGGCGCCCATAATGAGTGCCAACGCTGCACGCACGATTTTGTCATTCCCTCAATTTCGCAGTTTGCCGCCGCTGCCCGCCGTAAATTGGTTTAGAATTGAATGGCGTCGTGCCGCGCCGCCTGAAGGTTTGTATTGATAAACGATGAAACCACTTTTCCGTAACTCAATCGCAACGTTTGCTGTGCTCAGCTCCGTACTGCTGTTCAGTGAAAGTGCGTGGGCATTGCGCTGTGGCACTCGATTGGTGAAAGAAGGAATGCACGAATCTTTGGTGATCGCTATTTGTGGCGATCCCGTATCGACTCAGCAACTCGGGATTGTACTGCGCCCCTACATTCGAACCCGACCCGCAGGATTGGCCGGATTGCATGCCACTCAATATGTATATGGCGGTTATCATCAGGGATTAAGTGTCACTGAAATGGTGTTCAACTTTGGGCCACATAAATTGATGCGCATAATCCGTTTTGAAGGTGGCCAACTTGCATCGATAAGAACATCCGGTTATGGATATCATGAGAGGTCCAAGTAGCAACGCAGCCTGCCAACTGCTTCACAAATTGCGCCGCACAAAAGTACTATGATGCAAATTCTACTGACCCAACTGTTCACCAGGAGATGATTATCCAATGAGCGACTCGAAACTACGGCGTCTGCGTGATTCCACCGGCGGGCCCGGCACCTTGATTAGCGAAGGATGCAAAATAGAAGGCGTCCTTTCCGGATCCGGTAATTTCCTGATCAACGGTGAGGTCGAAGGCGAGTGCGACATTGACGGAACCGTCACGCTGGCCAGCAATGGGTTTTGGAAGGGCACTATAAAAGCCGGTTCAATAATCGTGGCGGGCACCGTCGAGGGCGATATCGTTGCAACGGGGCGCGTTGAAATAAGCGACTCGGCAAAAATCAAAGGCACGATATCCGGCGAAGAAATCGCCGTTGCCGAGGGAGCGATTGTTGATGGAGAAATGCAAACGACCGGCCGTAGTGAACCAGTTGAGTTTGTGGAAAAACGACAAGTGGAAAATCACCACTAGCTGCTTGTCGAAAAACCCGGTTTTTCGACAAGCAGCGTCCGGTACATGGATGTACCGTCATTTTCGATGGCTGCAAGCCATTGAAAATGTGAGTCATTTGAAAATCACGTTGCCAGACAGGACGTCTAAATGTCGCGAAGCGCAAGGATGCGCGAGAGCGGCGTTCAAATGACGATATTGAAAAAACAATGGATGGCTTTTTCAATAACCTGCTAATTAATTATTCGGGCTGGCTATTGCCCATCCGAATATATAGAGATTTCAACACGATTATTTTGTGCCGCAATTTCATTCCAAACTGCTGCTGAGACAGCGCTGGAGGCATCAGGATACTCCAGCAACGGATCGGAATTTCCAAGCGAAATAATATCAAATCGAATGCCACCGACAGCATTCGTTTCGGCCAGCTTGATAAAGTTTGCGAATGCGACAGATTGACGCAAACCAAGAGCAAACGCCTCCCCGGGTGCGAACCCAACCCGATCACATTGCAGCGTTGTCAGCTCCGCATTGGTTAGCCTGTATCCATTCGCGCCTGCGGAAGACATGCAGAAGTCCCCCACATGGGTTTCGATCCTTACCAGACCAGAGAAATCAATTGCCCGAAGATGTTCGGACAGCTCTTCAATAACTGACAGTCGAAAATCGTCGAGTGGTAATGAATCAATGTCGTAGGCCGATGACTGATTGGCTGCCCACTCGATAGTATTCAACGTCACCGCACGCGCGGTTCCAAGAGATTGCTGATAGTCATTTAGTTGTTGCCGCGTTTGCAGTTCACTGTCTTCGCCGAATGCCTGTTGCTCGGCATACATCTGCTGCAAACTGGCGTTCTGCTGCTGCAGTTCCTGCCAGCTTCTTTCTCGCTGCCAATACAAACCGGCAAATATCAGTGAGGCCACAGACAATACGCCCACTGCTACTTGCAAGCGACCTGGAATACTACTGTCACGACCCATCGGTTCCTCCTCAGGAACCTCTGCATCGGGCAAGCGAATTTCATCTACTACGCGTGTCGCTATAGTTTCGTAGCTATCAAGCAAATCGCGTCGCAGCACCGCGCGCTGCTGAACGAACAGATCCTCGATTAATGTCCGCAAATCCTGGTCCAACGTCTCAAGATTGGGGAACTCGCCGCTGCCAGCACTCGCGTCGGCGTCATCCTTATGCACCCGACGCTCAGCGCTGTCGCCAATGACACGCAGCGACTGCAATACCTTCGATACTTCAACCGGCTCTACTTGCTTAGGCAATACGCCAACGGCTCCCAGCGCACGTGCCTGGCCAACATACACCTCACCCTCTTGTGAGGTGTACATCATGATCGGAATTGTTGCTGTGGCTGGATTGTTTTTGATTGCAGAGACCGCCTCAAAACCATCCATGCCGGGCATAAGGTGATCCATAAAAATTACATCAGGTCGATGGTCACTGAGGTATATCAGCGCGTCCTCGGCGGACACCGCCGTATCGACGTCGAGATCGTGTGTCTCTAACATGCGTTTCAGTACGACTCGTGCAGATTTTGAGTCATCAACAATTAGCGCAGTTTTACTCAACGGTCATTCCAGGCATTCCGTCAGGGTGGTTTTTGCGGGCCAAAAACTCTGGCAACCGGCGGTGCACGCACGAGACCTGATTATGTCATGACTGGCTGGACAGTGAAGCCGACGCCGCACATATTTCCGGACAATTGCGGCCTTTGTTTACAACGGTTTAAGGTTGGCAGCGCTAATTGGGACTTCCACCGGGAAATGTTTGCAATCCCGAATTGTCACAGTGGTAAACTTGAAGATGCTGATATGCCAGTCGATTTACTCACCAGGGTAGCTGCGGGCATTTACGAAAAACAAGAAAAAATGTCCAGATTCTGCAGTAGCGACCTGGAAAGACTGAATTCGCTGCAATCGATCGAGTCCACAATAAGATATGCTCAGGAAAATCCTGCCCAGATACGTGATTCTTGTAACGACCCTGAGTGTGGTCGTTATCGGGCTCATGCTGTCTATTTTTTACGGACAGTACCGCTGGCTGGCTGCAGGCATCGTGGGGGCCAGCGTTGGGCAACACGATACAAGTCTGGCCGCCAGTTTCGAAAGACGCGCGCGGGGGCAGTTGCACCGTATTGCGGATTCGCTGTCGACAGCGGATGCCAATGACCTGGTACTGGCAAGGAGTTTGCTGGAAAGGGAAATAGCGTCCAATGAGAATCTGATCGGACTGCGTTTTACGCCGCTTGAAGGATCAGAGGTGCAATCCGGGCAAATTACGGAACAGCCACGGGACAGCGACACGATCTGGCGAACTGACCAGCTTTACATGTCCTATCCTGTTATTCGTGACGACAGCGAAATTGGTACGTTGATGAGCAGCTTTTCGCTCACGACATTGGCCGAGGAATCCGCAGCATTCGAAGAGCGCCTTGTAGCACAGGGTACCGAGAGTCGGCATATCAGTTTTTTCTGGATTGGTGCAGCGACACTGGTCACGCTCGGTCTATGCGGTTTCGGCATATGGATAGTCACGCGGGCGCAAGGCGAGCGCATTCGAAAACTGAAACGCCAGGCTGAGAAACTTCGCGATGCAGATTTCGGCGAACCACTACAAGTACTACGCGGTGACTTGTTGGGTGACCTTGCAGAAGTCTTTAACGACATGCGTGACAAACTACAAAGCACAACGATCTCCAGGGATTACGTCGATAGTGTTTTGTCCAGCATGAACGAAGCGATTATCATCACATCGGTGGACGGAACAATTACGCGCATCAACGCCGCCACTTCCCGAATGCTCGAATACCCCGAGGACGAACTGCTCGGTCGCCACATCGATATTATTGTGGATACCAAGAAGGGCGGGCCACTCGATGCTGATTCGCACACAGGAATAGCAAAAGAGGCCTTTCTTTTATCGAAGCCAGGTGATCAAGTTCCGGTTTCGTATACGAGCTCATCGATTGACGCGGATAGCGGAATTCCCGGTGATCGCATTTACGCCGCCCAAAATATTACCGAGAGACACAAAGCCGAACAGAGAATTCGATACCTGGCAAGAATTGACGCATTGACCAAAATTCCAAATCGGATGCAATTTCAGCATCTATTACAACGTGCCATCGCAAGAGCCAAGCGTTCAAATAACTCCATTTGCTTATTCTATATCGATGTCGATAAATTCAAGGAAATCAACGATACGTTCGGCCATTTGGCAGGCGACGCGACTCTGGAAACCGTCGCCAATCGACTGACAGCAGCGTTACCTCCGGATTCTGTTATTGGTCGTCTTGCCGGCGATGAATTTGCGGTCATTGTCGATAGACTTGAAGCCGGAACCGAAAGTCTGCCTGCGCTGGAAAAACTGGCCCGAACACTTCTCGATCAACTGGCAAGCCCGTTTAATGTGCAAGGGCATGAAGTCTTTATGACTGCCAGCATGGGCGTCGCGTTTTATCCCACCGATGCGCCAAATGTCATCGACTTGATCCGCAACGCGGATGCCGCTCTCTATCACGCCAAGAAGAATGGCGGCAATATGCATTCCTATTATGTGCCCGAAATGAACGACGAGGCCGTTGAGCGCCTCATGACAAAAAGCAAGCTCAAACGGGCATTTGAACGCGACGAGTTGCTGGTTCATTACCAACCAAAATATAATATTGAGACGGGCGAGATGATCGGGGCAGAGGCACTTGTACGCTGGGATCTGCCAGAGCGCGGAATTATTTTCCCTTCCGATTTCATTCCCCTCGCCGAGGAAACAAACCTTATTATTGAGATTGGCGAGTGGGTTCTCGACAAAGTATGCGAGGACTTTCGCCGCTGGCAGGAAACTGTGTCATCGCCCGGGCGAGTTTCAGTCAATCTGTCACTAAAACAGTTACGGCAGCCAAATTTCATCAATCGGATCAGCTCAATCATGCGCAGCCACGAGGTATCTCCAACGTCACTCGAACTGGAGATCACGGAAACGACGCTGATGGAGAATCCGGTTCGCACGATAAAGCTGCTGGACGAGTTATATGCGCTAGGGTTACACCTCGCCATTGACGATTTCGGCACAGGTTACTCATCTCTCAGCGCGCTGCAGCAGTTTCCAATCAGCACGCTGAAGATAGACAAGTCATTCGTTCGTGATGTGGCGGTAAATGCGGATGATGCGATAATCGTCGGCACGATTATTCATATGGGAACGAGTCTTAAGATGGATGTCGTGGCCGAAGGCGTCGAAACCGAAGAACAACTGAATTTCCTGCAAACGCAGGATTGTACGTATGTGCAGGGCTTGCTTTTTGGCGACCCTATGAGCGCGGATAACTACCTGGAGCTCCTGATGGCACAGGCCGCAGGTACGGATAAATACAGAGCATTGTTCGCATAAGCCGAGGTGGTGTCGGTTAAATAATTGATTTTCTTATCTATTCAAAATGGGCTTCACTAGCTCACTGAGGCATGATTAAATATCGCGGTAGCAATAATTCACATGCACAGGCCAGCGGGTACTCCTGGTGGCCGACAACAGAAGCGAAAAAATGACTAAAATCATTAAACTAATTTGTAGTGCCTCTATCCTGTTCATCGCCCAATCGGCATTGGCCTGTGATTATCCAACCCGGATTCTGATCCCAAATGGCAGTACGGCAACAAAGGATGACATGCTCACAGGACAGCGTGGCGTGAAGACCTATGTCGGCGAGATGGAAGTTTATCTCGAGTGCATCGTTGAAGAAGAAAAATTGGCAGTTGCTGCGATGGATGATTTGGAACCGGAGGAAGAGCAGCAGCGTCACGATATGATGAATAAAAAGTACAATGCTGCGGTAGATGAGATGGAAAGAGTTGCCGCGCAGTTCAATGCTGAAGTACAGGCTTACAAAGCGAAGGACGACGGCTAGTCCGAAATTTAAAGCAGTAAATTAAAGGGGCGGATTCCGGATTGCCACTCGTTTTGGTTGGCCCGGTCGACTCTTCTGATTACAACGAGTCAATCTCATTGCGCAGATCGAAGCGATTCTCAGTAATTATTCTTTCCAACACCTGAACTCGTTCCTCAAGCATATCGATTTTGCTCAGCGTTTCCTCAAGCTCCTGGTTTTTTTCCGGTGTGCGATTTTTCTGTTTGAGCCAGGTTTGAATAATATTCGCACACATCGCTATAGCGACGATTATGATTACAAAAACGAATGTGCTGTTCATTTGGTTTTCCCTTACTCAAGTAACAACAATTTTCTGATGGTAGGTTTAATCAACCATTTTTCGGCCGTTAAACAAGCTCCTAAAGCTTGCGAAATTCCTGATCAAGATTGAATCTCGGTGACGTTACGTAGCGTTCCAGTCTGGCAAGCCTGCTATCCAGCGACTGATACCTGCGGCGGACATCTCCGAGCGTTTGTGATGGTGCCGAGCGCAGCGCATTGTGAAATTCTGCATCATAATCTGCCCGGCGACTTGAGTCGGGTACAGCCGGAAAAAGGAACACTGTTCCGAAGTAGGCGAGCAACGTCAGCGGCATTGCGCTCAGAAGTGCGATAACCGCCAGGATTCTGGTTACCTTCAGATTAAACCCGAAATAATCAGCAAGACCGGCGCAGACGCCAGCAACCAGCGCCCGGTCGCGATTGCGGGCAAACCTGCGGCGCCTGATTGAATCATATTTACTCATGAATGACTCCAACGATCGCTACTCGTACGGCGTCGCCAAAACTCATACTCCCTGTAGGTACCTGAATAAATCAGTGGCTTCTCCTTGAAAAGCAGGGTCGCTCCAATATAGACAAGCGCCGTTGCCCAAAAAAACAAAAAGAGGCAGATGACTGCAATAATTCGTACAGTGCCGGTACGGAAGTTGGCAAACTCTGCAATTCCCGCACAGACGCCAAAAATCCAGCCATTTTCCCGATCGCGGTACAGGCCACGTAAAGATCCATGCTGTGGATTCCATTTGCCTCTGCTCATAATTTTTTCCTCCAATCCGGCAATTCACCATCAAGTATCCGTTCGAGGGTTTCGAGACGTTCCTCGAGACGTTGTGACAACGACCACATATCTTCCAGCATTTTCTCGTCGCCTCCTGTTATTTCGCGCGCTTGTTTCCATTTGGTTACGAAATGCAACGCGATAAACATCGGGACCGGAATCGCTAAAAATACGATTATCGCTATTGATGCCAGATCGCTCATTGTTACTCCAGGTTACTTAAATTCAGTTGGGTTATCGGCAGTGCCGGATACTCTTTTCTTGAGATCATCCAGCTCCCGAGCTACCGACTCCTCTGCCGCAAGTCCAGCAAACTCGTGATTGAGGTCTTTCGGCAAACCGAGGTCGTAGGCTTCAATGCGCCCCTCTACATCATCAATGCGGCGTGTGTACTGTTCGAAGCGGACCATTGCGTCATCAATCTTGTAGTCGTGAATTTTTTTCCGGACGGCGAGTCGACTGTTGGCAGTTTTATGGCGCGCCAGTAAGGATTTTTGCCGTGCCTTTGCATCCTGCAATTTTTCTTCCAGTCTCGAGATATCTTCGTTCAGCTTGCCAAGACCTTCCTCTATCGCGTTGTAGTCCGATTTGATCAGGTCCGTTGCTGCTGCTGCCCTGGATTTCTCAACCAGTGCCGCCTTGGCCAGATCTTCCCTGCCCTTGCGTAATGCGAGCTCCGCTTTGCCATCCCAGTCCGCTTGCTCGCTTTCCAGGCGCTCAAGTTTACGATTCAGGTCCTTCTTGTCTGCGATCGATCTGGCGGCAGCTGAACGTACTTCCACCAGGGTGTCTTCCATTTCCTGGATCATCAGACGTACGATTTTTTCCGGATCCTCAGCCTTATCGAGAATTGAATTGATGTTCGAGTTCACAATGTCACTGAATCTCGTGAATATGCCCATTACTTTTTCCTCTGATTAATGTTCCATTCAACCGTAGTTATTGCAGTATCCGTGCCAGTTTTGCATTATTTCGCTAAGTCTTTGTTTATTAAGCTTTAAGTGCCTCTTATTTGGACAAATTCGGGTATCCGATTGTGGCGAAAATAACAAACTAGTTGCGTTTTTCGCTAATTATTGGTTTATTTGACGCATGGCAGCAGAAAGACCCGTTCAACCGATTATTGGCGAGGCACCGGTGTTCCTGGAGATGCTCGAGCATGTCTCCAGGGCAGCACCGCTAAGCAAGCCGGTGCTTGTCGTTGGCGAGCGTGGTACAGGCAAGGAACTCATCGCATCCCGCCTGCATTTCCTGTCGCGGCGCTGGGAACAGCCGCTCATTAAGGTCAATTGTGCGTCGCTGACAGAATCAATACTCGAATCAGAGCTGTTCGGTCACGAGGCCGGCGCGTTCACAGGCGCCGCCAGGACACATGTCGGCCACTTTGAAAGAGCCGATAACGGCACCCTGGTACTCGATGAGCTGGCGACTATCTCTCTGCGTATGCAGGAGAAAATTCTGCGCGTCATTGAATATGGTGAATTGCAACGGGTCGGCGGGAGCGACACGATTTCGATAGATGTGAGAATTGTGGGTGCGACCAATGCCGATCTGCAGGCGCTGGCAGCAGAGGGCCGGTTTCGCGAGGATCTTATTGACCGCCTGGCATTTGACGTTATTACAATGCCACCGCTGCGCGAGCGGCTCGAAGATATTCTGCCGCTTGCCTACGCGTTTGCCATGACCATGGTGAGCGAACTGCAATTGCAGGTCTTTCCTGGTTTTACCGCACGAGCATCCTCGGCGTTGTTACATCACGACTGGCCGGGCAACGTACGCGAGCTAAAAAATGCGGTCGAGCGATCTGTTTATCGTGCAGAGGACCAGAATCAGCAGATCACGCAGATTGCGTTTGATCCATTCGATTCACCCTTTCGTTTGCGCGAGGCGCACGAGATCAGTACCGCAAAGCGAGGGAAACCACGGCCAGAACGACTGCATGTGCTGCCAACCGACCTTAAGCGAAGGCTATATGATATGGAGCAAGAGTTGCTAAAAGCGGCCCTGGAGAAGTCTCGTTTTAACCAGCGCGTGGCGGCAAATTTACTGGGCCTGAGTTATCACCAGCTACGCGGCAAGATACGAAAGCACAAACTCGATCTGCGCAATTCCTGATAATC
>CAYOHF010000004.1:49889-53965 GCA_964403695.1 uncultured Woeseiaceae bacterium
AGCTACGCGGCAAGATACGAAAGCACAAACTCGATCTGCGCAATTCCTGATAATCATTGCTGGTCGCGTTCGTTAACGTCCCTGATACAGGTTTACTGTCGTCTCTGTAGCAGCATTGGGTAGTGCCGTTGAGAATAGTTTAACTGTCGTCTCTGTAACGGCATTGGGTAGTGCCGTCGAGATTTTTTTAACTGTCGTCTCTGTAGCGTCAATTGGTAGTGCGTCGAGATTAGTTTAACTATCGTCTCTGTAACGGCGGACATAAATTGCCGCTGTGGTGAACAGGCCGCAGACGACGATTCCCAGCCAGAATCCCGGGCTGCCAAGAAATCTTCCAAGGTCCATCAAGGACAAAAGACTGAGTGATGCGTCGTCGAGCATTGCGAAATCTGCACCTTCCTGGAACAGGAGCTCTATATTGTCCAGACCGGTGAACAAGGGCATTTTGACGGAACGAACAAAGAACGCCTCAACGAATACCGTGCTGTTGAAAAGTATTTTCTCAAACAGCGGCAGCATAGCGATTGGCAGAAATGCGATTAGCAGCGGTGATCGTTTTGCGAAGGCTGACACGAACAGGAACCAGCCAATAAATGGCGACATCCACAATGGCAGTGCGAAAAGGAAAACCAGAGTTGCGACCCAGTTGTCGAAGAACGGGGCGGCAGACCAGATCATGTGCCAGGCATTGCCACCGCGCATTCCGATCCAGGCGCTGGTTATCAGCAACACCACAACGTGTGTGAGCAGGATCATTGCGAAAGTCACCAACGGAATGACCAACACCGCGGTCAGAAGTTTCGATAGAACAGTTTCGAAATCAGTTAGTGGAATCGACCGCCAAAACAAGATACTGCGATCTTTTCTTTCTGCGTATAAAGAATCCAGCGCATAAAAAATAGTTAAAATCCACATCGCAATCACGAACGTACTGGAAAGCGCGATCATAATTCCATTCAGCGCCGCCGCTCTCGTGTTTTCCGGCATATTACTTGCGCCAACGATACCAAGATCAACATGCTCCATCGCACCAATTGATATGTTCCCGGTCAGCGACATCAGAGAGACCAACAGTGCAATCACGGCCGGTGTCACGTACAGAGACCGATGCTCCCACAACTCGCGCCGTAACAGTGCCAGCTGAATATTGATCATGATCCAGCTCCCTTAACTTTGGCGACGAACAAATCAGCGATATCCGGCGTGCGTAATTCTCCCAGGCCCATCAGTTTTTCACGGTCCACACCTTCGAAAGTGAGTACCTTCTGGCCAAACACATCGCGCTCATAAATTGGGTTCAGATTGCGTGCCTGGTCAGCATTTTCGCCAGAAGTCATGAGCTCTACATAGCGCTCTGGCAGATGCTCCATGCTCGCATCCAGAACTATCCGGCCATCATTAATGAACATGACATCGGAAAGCAGGTTCTCGATCTCTTCCACCTGGTGCGTCGTTATGATGATCGTTCTTTCCTCATCAAAATAATCGTTCAGCAGGTTTCCGTAAAACTCTTTGCGGAAAATAATGTCGAGACCGAGTGTTGGTTCATCCAGAACCAGGAGTTTCGCGTCTATCGCAGTGATAATCGACAAGTGCAACTGCGTGACCATTCCCTTTGACAGTTCACGAACTTTTGCTTTCGGTCTGATTTTGGTCTTGGCAAGCAATTCTTCTGCACGACTCCTGGAAAAGCGTGGGTGAATTGATTGCAAGAAGTCTAGGAGCTGATTGACGCGAATCCATCTTGGCAGGACGGCGACATCTGCGATGAAACAGATGTTTTGCATTAATTCCTTGCGCTGACGAAACGGGTCAAGACCTAGAACGGAAAGACTGCCCTGGCAATCGGTCAGGCCCAAAAGAGCTTTCAGCAAGGTTGTTTTTCCTGCGCCATTCGGTCCGATCAGACCCATGATGCGGCCTTTTTCGATTTCAAAACTAACGTTGTCGACAGCTTTTAGTGACCCGTAGTTTTTCGAAACATTACGTGCACTGACGAGACTAGTCACCCTTCATCTCCTCTTTTGACTCCGCAGAAGACGATGTTTCGTCGATCTCGCTAAGTAGCTCAGCGGTACTCAATCCAAGTCGTTTGATTGTTGCGGCAACCACCGGCCATTCCTTGTTGATAAACCGCTTGCGTTCATCCTTTAACAGTTGCGTACGAGCACCGTCTGTTACAAACATGCCACGCCCGCGCTTTTTCTCGACCAGCCCCTCGTCGACCAGTTCCTGGTAACCTTTTAGTACGGTCAATGGATTGAGGCGGTATTCGGCAGCAACATTACGCACCGAGGGCAGCGCGTCGCCATCATTCAGGACACCTTCGAGCATCATTGCTACGACCCTATCCCGCAATTGGCGGTAGATCGGGATGTCTTCGTTCCACTTAGGATCCATTGCGTGTCCGATGCCCGTCATTGGTTATTGTAATGTGCACGGCGTGCAGCTTGTGTAGTGACAACCAACGCGCCAATAATAACAGGACGGCACTGGATGTTGCGGTTCAGGTGTTGCACACAGTGAGCCGTACTGGCCCGCAGTAGCACGTGTTGCTGAGTTGTTTTGTACCTTGTCATGAGCAGTGCACGCCTTACTGAGCCGACGGCTGCGTTTGTTCGCCGTCAGCACCACTTGACGTCGGTAGTGACAGTGCGTTGATGGTCATCTCTATATCAGCAGGCAGCGTCAGGATCGTATCCATTATCTGCGGCAGCGATTCAATTTTTTTCAGCATCTCGGCATTTAGAATTACGCTCGTACGAGCTGACAGCGTTGGTGCCGCAGCCGCGGTTAACTGGCCCGGGATATTGGCGCGTGCCTGGCCGGCGACCAACGCGACCACCAGAAGCATCAACACGACAACCGGGACCAAACCATTTGTGACCTGAATAAAGTGTTTGTTCATTTTCCTGCTTCACGTGCCTGCCCGGCACAATGAACCTCAGTTAAGTGACGTAGTGTTATAGTTGACTATAACACCAACTTTAATGATTGCAAGTAAATTAACCCGCAAATTTGTACGCCTGCGTTTAACTAAGCATGCACAGACTACACAACATCTTTAATATCAATTACTTACTTCTATTCTGGGTAAAATTGGATTGCCGCAGCGCCCTGCCAGCAGAGGCCTTCCCCCGCTTGACGACGTGCGCCAGACGCTCTGCGGGCCCGGCCGAGACCTATATCCCGTGATCGTTATAACTGATATCGCGGTACGTGATGATGCGCAGCTTTCACGCTGTGGAAACGTCGCTTATGCTCATCGAATGAGCCCCCATACGGAAGACTCGGCACTAATGTTGCGCTACAAAGATGGCGATATCGGCGCATTTGAAGTGCTTTATCGCCGCCATAACGACTCTTTGTATCGGTACTTGCTGCGCCTTTCACAAAATCGCGATGCGGCTGAGGACGTGTTTCAGGAGGTCTGGAGCAAAATCATAAAATCGCGTGAAAACTATCGGCCTACTGCCAGGTTCTCTACCTTTCTGTTTCGCGTCGCACACAATTGTTTCATTGACTATGTACGCCGTAATAAAAGGCATGTGCACAATGGTGCGATTGATCCGGACTCCAGCCCCAACCCTGAAGATGAACCAGAGCTTGCAACCGAAAAGGGTTTGGCCAGACGACGTATGGCAAATGCACTGCAGACATTGCCTGAAGAGCAACGCGATGTGTTCCTGTTATATGAGGAGGCGGGACTGAGCGTTGATTCCATCGCGATTGCGACTGGCGTCAATCGCGAGACCGCGAAAAGCCGCCTGCGCTACGCGGTCACGAAACTCAAGGCGGCTCTCGCGGAATCAGGGACGAGCAGTGGGGAAAACACATGACAGGCGCACAATTTTGCTGCGCCGTCGGCGGATATTGGAGATGACAAATAACGGCGACAGCCTGCCAGGCGATGAGCACGATCCTGAGGTTTCTGCGCAGTATCGCGCACTCGCCAAAGAAACGACGCCAAACGAACTCGACAAGATCGTCTTGCGCGCAGCAAGCAAGGCTGACAAAAGCCACGGCTCGACGGGCTGGAGCGCTACCTGGTTCCGGCCGGTAACATTCGTAGCGAC
>CAYOHF010000004.1:54065-60181 GCA_964403695.1 uncultured Woeseiaceae bacterium
GTGACGAACAGATGGTGCAACCAGAAAAGTGGTGGCAGTGCATCCAGGAACTCCGGAAATCTGGCAACGACGCTGCTGCGGAGTTGGAGCTCGCAGATCTACAAGAATCCTTTCCGCAATACATGCCTGCCAAATAGGTGTAACTACCGGGTGCCGGGGGCCGCTTCAAATGCTAAAATCGCGCGCCGCGATTGGCAATGTTGCAAACCTTTCTGATGAAAGCAGAAGCGACTGAACAATCCGGTAGGAATATCTTTCCCCAACACCAGGATGACCAACAATGAAAAATCCCGTTCGCGTCACAATCACTGGCGCTGCCGGCCAGATTGGCTATCAACTCGCATTTCGCATAGCCTCGGGGCAGATGCTCGGCGCTGATCAGCCGGTCATATTACAAATGCTGGAAATTCCACCGGCACTGCCGGCACTTCAGGGCGTCGCAATGGAGCTCGATGATTGCGCATTCGATACGCTTGCCGGAATCGTCGCAACTGACGACGCCAACGTTGCGTTTAAAGATGCCGACTATGCGTTGCTGGTTGGTGCCCGCCCGCGTGGCCCGGGCATGGAGCGAAAAGATTTGCTGGAAGCCAATGCGGCCATCTTCTCCGTACAAGGCAAGGCACTCAATGACCATGCGAATCGCGACATCAAGGTGCTCGTGGTCGGCAATCCCGCCAATACGAACGCATTGATCACCAGCAGCAACGCGCCAGATATTGATCCTGCAAATTTCACTGCGATGACACGCCTCGATCACAATCGTGCTGCTGCTCAGCTTTCAGCTAAGACCGGCAGCCCTGTTACCGACATCCGGCAAATGATCATCTGGGGCAACCATTCTGCGACTCAGTACCCCGATATTCACCACGCTACCGTCGGCGGGAAAGCGGCCATTGATATGGTTGAAAGCGACTGGCTGGCTAACGAGTTCATTCCAACCGTGCAACAGCGCGGAGCGGCAATTATTAAGGCCAGGGGAGCATCATCCGCAGCCTCAGCAGCCTCTGCTGCAATCGATCACATGCACGATTGGGCACTCGGCACCCCGCCAGATAACTGGGTCAGCATGGCAATACCATCTGATGGCAGTTACGGAGTGGCTGCGGGCATCATTTACTCACATCCAGTCCGTTGCAGTGGCGGCAAATACGAAATCGTACAGGGACTTGAAATCAGCGAATTCAGTCAGGAACGCATGCTGGCGACGGAACAAGAGTTGCGCGAAGAGCGTGCGGCTATCGAGTCGCTGTTGTAATTGTCGGCTGGTTCGGGAATCTTATGCAGACCTGGGATTCAGTTCACAGGTGTCAACAGATGGTCTGGCACCATTAATCTCCCGATGATAGGGTTCCCCGGTAGTTATTACCTATCGCTAAGCAACAGCATACGGCGAAGATTTACTGCTTTCATTGAGGATTAATTCGTGTCCGGTTTCCTGATTGGTCTTGCCTGGTTCCTGCTTTTTTTCGGCGGCGCCATATACCTGGCCTACAACCGCGTTAACCTGCTTGCATCCACTATCGCCAGCGGTTTCGTACTTCTCACTTATACCGTATTTGGCTCCGGGAATTTTTTCTGGCTACTACTACTGTGGCTGGCATTCGCCATCATGGTGGTTCCTAACCTGCGCGAATTCCGGCGCGAAAAAATAACGCGCCCGGCACTTGATATTTACCGCACGATGTTGCCCTCGATGTCGGACACGGAAAGAGAAGCACTCGAAGCCGGCAATGTCTGGTGGGACGGTCAGCTTTTCTCCGGTATGCCCGACTGGGATCACCTGATGTCATTCCCGGCACCGCTTTTGTCGGAAGAGGAACAGGCATTCGTCGACGGTCCGTGTGAAGAACTCTGCGCCATGCTGGACGACTGGGACATCGCGCACGAACGCGGCGACATGCCACCGGCAGCCTGGCAGTTCATTAAGCAACACAAATTTTTTGCGATGATCATTCCAAAGCAATACGGTGGCCTGGAATTTTCTGCCTACGCGAACGCAATGGTCATCACCAAGCTCGCCAGCCGCAATGCCACAGCATCGTCCACCGTTGGCGTGCCAAATTCACTCGGCCCGGCGGAGCTCCTGCTGCACTACGGCACAGATGAGCAAAAGCAACACTGGCTGCCGCGACTGGCGAGCGGCGATGAGGTGCCTTGTTTCGCACTGACGTCACCACAGGCCGGCTCCGATGCCGCCGCATTGATAGACAACGGCGTCATCTGCAAGGACCAGTGGAATGGCAAGCAGACAGTTGGCATTCGCCTGAACTGGGACAAGCGCTACATTACCCTGGCGCCAGTCGCTACAGTTCTGGGCCTGGCATTCAAACTCTATGACCCGGAGCACCTGATCGGCGATAGGGATGAGTACGGCATTACGGCGGCCCTTATCCCGACGGATTTACCCGGCGTAAGCATTGGCCGTCGCCACCATCCACTGAACATTCCTTTTCAGAACGGACCGACTTCGGGCAAGGACGTGTTTGTACCACTGGACAGCATCATCGGTGGTCCGGAGATGGCGGGTAAAGGCTGGAAGATGTTGGTCGAATTATTATCCGTTGGACGCGCGATTACTCTGCCCTCAACTGCCTGCGGTGGCGGCCAGGCAGCGAGTTACGCAGCCGGTGCTTACACGCAGTTACGCAAACAATTCAATCTGCCCATCGCAAAGTTTGAAGGTGTTGGCGAAGCACTCGCGCGCATAGCCGGACATACCTATATTATGAATGCCGCAGTTTCTGTGACGGCAGGCGCCATAGATCAGGGTGAAAAACCAGCCGTGCCCTCAGCGATACTCAAATATCACTGCACGGAAATGGGTCGTAAGGTCGCCAACGACACGATGGATGTCCATGGCGGCAAAGCCATCATGATGGGTCCGAAAAATTATATCGGCCGTAATTATATGGCGACCCCGATCGCCATCACGGTCGAGGGTGCAAATATCCTTACCCGTAGCCTGATTATTTTCGGGCAGGGCGCAATGCGTTGCCATCCGTTCGTGCTACGTGAGTTACAGGCGGCACAGGATAGCGATACTGAGCGCGGATTGGCCGACTTTGATGACGCGCTTTTCTCACACATCGGTTACGCGATTAGCAATGCTGCGAGGGCGTTTTTCCTTGCGCTTACGCATGCGAGATTCAGCAAGGTGCCATTAAATACGCCGACGCGCCGCTACTACCAGAACATTAATCGTTACAGTGCAGCATTCGCACTGGCCACAGACTTCGCAATGCTGACGCTCGGCGGAAAATTGAAAATCAAAGAGCTACTGTCAGCAAGACTTGGTGATGTACTAAGCTGTATGTACCTCGCATCGACCGTATTGAAGCATTTCGAGAACCAGGGACGTCGAGCCGCGGACCTGCCATTGGTTGAATGGTCCATCAGAACCCTGATGTATCACGCTCAGGAACAATTACACAGCTTCTTGCGCAACTTCCCGAACCGCCCGGTTGCATTCTTGTTGCGGCGGGTCATTTTCCCGCGCGGGCGAACTTACCATTCGCCAACTGACGAGCTGGGCAAGAAGATTGTAGGTTTAATTACACAAACCGGTGAATCAAGGGAACGACTTAGTGAGCAGGCATTTACTACGCTTATGCCAAATAATCCGCTTGGGCTGCTGCAGGAAGCGTTAGTTTTGTCTGAACGACTGGCACCCCTGGAAAAGAGACTCCGACAGGCGAAAAAGGAAGGGCTTATTAGGTCAGACTATTTCGGCCATCAAATCGAAGAGGCTGCGGATGCCGAAATAATCAATGACAAGGAAACGTCAGAATTACGGGAGTATCACGAGAAAACGCTCTACTTGTTATCGGTAGACGATTTCTCACCCGACGAGATTGGCAGGTCTGGCGCGAATGAAGACACCCCGGTCATTGCAAAAATGACTGATACCGCGGTCACCCGGACCCTGCACGCAACGTCGGCAGAGGACGTGGTCAGGAAACCCGCAAAGAAAAAGGCGACCAGGAAGGCCAGCGACAAGAAATCACCGCGTAAAGTAGCCACGAAAAAAGTCGATCCTAAAAAAACAGCTGAGAAAAAACCCAGCAAAAAGAAAAAATAACAGCGAGCTGATTCATGTCAGAAGACGTCGGCCCAATTTACGAAGTCACGCTCAGCGTTGATCGGGAGATCATCGATGAGCTTGATGTCTGGTTGACGAATCACGTCGAGGAAATGCTGCAAATTCCGGGCTTCGTCCGCGCCAGCGTATTCGCCGCCGAAGACGACGACCAGGGCAGGCCGCAACGGGTCACGCACTATTTTCTTGAAAGCGACGCAGATCTCGAACACTACCTGGCCGGGCCCGCAGAGGTTATGCGGCAGTCTGCCAACGAGCGTTTCGCGGGCAGATTTACAGCGAGTCGGCGGGTGTTACACAACGCGGAGATGATCGACGGCACATTGAAGCCGATTGAAAACTGCCCGAATTGTGCTACCGCACTCAGCGGTCAGTACTGTGGCAATTGCGGGCAGCGCTCGCGAAGCCGGCTCATTAGTATATGGGAGCTGCTGCAGGATGCTTTCGGTGATCTGCTCGAACTCGATTCGCGCGTCTGGCGCACGCTGATTCCGCTAATAACCCGTCCCGGAAAACTGACTCGCGATTACCTGGTCGGTCGCAGAGCGCGTTACATGCCGCCGTTTCGTACCTACCTGGTATTAAGCATTGTTTTTTTTCTGGTGGCCTTCTTCGATCCCAGGCAGGAACTGGGAATATTGTTTGAAGCGGAAGAGGACGCAGCACAGGTCAGCGAAGAAGACGAGCAGGATGCTGCAGATGTTGGCCAGGAAATCCTGCGGGATCTGGCAGAGGAAGGGATAATCATCGTCGATCAGTTCGACGCTGACGAACCAACCGGGAACAGCATCCCGGATGACGAAGCAAACGGTCTGGACGATAGCGAGGGGGATGAAACAACAGACGATGAAGGTGGCATAAGAATCAGCCTGTCTGACGATGACACGGATAGCGACTGCAATATCGATGACATTGAAAACGCAGATATTCCGCAGTGGCTGTCATCTCGAATATCCAAGGAACGGCTGGTGATTGTTTGTGAGCGGGTGATAGCGAACGACGGCAAGAACTTTCTAAGCAAGTTACTGGACAATGTTCCCGCCGCACTATTCATTCTGTTGCCGCTGATGGCTCTTGTTTTGAAATTGCTTTACCCACTGTCCAAGCGTTACTACGTCGAACACCTCTTGTTTGTCGTCCACTTTCATGCATTTTTCTTCCTGATCCTGATCCTACAAATAATTTTCTCGCGCCTTGGCATTCTGCTCGGATTGGCGGAGCCGGTCATCGATATCACGATCTTCGCGGTATCGCTATATGTCCCGGTATACCTCTACAAGTCCATGCGTCGCGTCTATGAACAACGCCACGTAATTACCATTCTGAAGTTCCTGGTCCTTTTCCTTGCCTATTTCTTTGGCTTTTCCTTTATATTGCTGTTCGCGGCGCTGTTTGCCGCATTCTCGATATGACAACACCGGGACCCACACTTGCGGGACCGCAATGCATTACCAATTGGGAGATCAAGTGTGAAAAAAATTATTAGCGCAGGCCTGTTCCCTGTAATCGCTTTATTAACCGGCGTCGCCTGCAGCCCGGCAGATGACAAGGCAGCAAACAGCAGCGCAGATTCAGCCCCGGCCGTTGCCGAAGCTACGCAGCCAGCCGGAATGCCCAGAACCGCATCGGGCGAGGGTGCCAGCGTATTTTTTGTGTCACCGGCGGATGGCGACACCGTATCAAGTCCTTTCGCAGTGGAATTCGGCATCAGCACGATGGCAGTTGTGCCCGCCGGCGACAACACACCGAATACAGGCCATCATCACGTCCTGATTGACACCGGATTACCGGCCCTGGATATGCCAATCCCCGCAGATGAGCATCACGTACATTTTGGTGATGGTAGTTCAGCCACAGAACTGGCACTTGCGCCCGGCGAGCACACGTTGCAACTCTTACTCGGCGACCACCTGCATATTCCGCATAAGCCGCCGGTGTATTCGCAACCCATTACCATCACTGTGGAGTAAGTGCTGAACAATAGTCTTGAGTGCGGGGCCACGGACCACTAGTATTT
>CAYOHF010000005.1:0-2071 GCA_964403695.1 uncultured Woeseiaceae bacterium
AAAGTTGCGTTGTCTTCGAACGCGAGACCCCGGCCTAGTGTCTTGTGAACAGGGCAGCGCTCTACAATTTGCGCGAGTCTTTTCCGCTGCGCATCGTCAAAATCTCCACGAATATTGATATTACTCGTTATCTTTTCGATAAATCCCTTATCTGGTTCTTCACAGTCTTTGCAGTCATCGGCATGTACATTCGAGAATTCATATGACGCACTGATGGAATGCAATGTCATTCCCTTGTGGCGGCAGTACATGGAAATTGTCACACAGGTACAGGCGGCCAAAGATCCAAGGAGTAGCTCATAAGGATTTGGTCCCGCGTCAGTCCCACCGATGTCAATCGGTTCGTCGGCAGTCCATTCATGGCGGCCGTTTGACAGCCGTACAACGGTGCCGGATTCAAGTTCGGCTGATATCTGGGTCATAATTGCTACTCCTCTTGTTTGTAGTAGTTGCTTCTCAGCCGGGGCTGGCGATCAGGCTACTTACCAATATTTTTTCTGATGTAGTCGCGAGAGTATTGCCGCGCCTCCGGGTCATCGAATGCCGCGAGCATTGCATGCGCATCTTCACGTGCGTCAAACGTGCCGTGTCGTATGGAGTTTAGCTGTTGTTTTGTCGTGCGCAGAACAAGGTGCGCTTTTTGCGCAATTATTTGCGCCAAAGCTTCGGTTTCCGCGCACAGTTCACCGACAGGCACTGTTCGACTTGCGAAGCCCGCCTGAAGTGCTTCGTCTGCTCCGAAGCGCCTGCAACTGAGTACGAGATCAGCGGCAAGCGACTCTCCCACGAGCCGCACGAGGTGCGCCATACCACCCCATGCCAGTGGGATTCCTGCATCGAGTTCTGGAATGAAGAATCGACTGTCGTCGGCAACAATGCGAATGTCACAAGCAGCAGCCAGAACCAAAGCGCCGCCTACGCAGTAGCCATGGATAGCAGCAACTGTAATCTGCGGTAGCGCAGCAAGCGCATCAGTTGCACGTCGGCCGAGGTCCGCAGTCGCGTGTGCATCCGCCTCCATATCCCGCATAAATTTTGGCAGATCCGCGCCCACTGAGAAATGACTACCCGCGCCCTCGAGCACCACGACCCGACAATCATCATTTGCCGAGAGTTCGCTACAAATGTTGATGAGTTCCTGCAACAAGCCCGGCGATAGCGCATTGAACACTGCCGGGCGATCGAATCTGATATGCGTAATTTCATCTGCGATGGTTATTTCGACTTCTGGCACAGAAACTCCTTTTGTGCGCGTCACGTCTGCGCCACGCCACCTAGTTTACTGCATATCCGGCCTGGTCAAATAGCGAAGTTCTATATGTACGGTGACTCAGATAGGATTGATGACATGGAAACCCTTGGCATCGCTACTGTCGCTTTTATCATCGCCGGATTTGTCAAAGGCGTGGTCGGGTTCGGTTTCCCTATTATTGCGTTAATTATTCTTACGCTGTCAATAGGTCTCCTGGATGCCCTTGCGATCGTTGTGATTCCGACGCTGGTCACAAATGTGTGGCAGGCATTTTCAGGCGGATATCTGAAAACCATTTTTAGGCGTATGTGGCGATACTTCCTGGTCGCCGTTGTCTTCATCTGGATTACCTCTGACTACCTGAAGGTCGTCGATATTGACTGGCTCACTATGTTACTGGGGACAGTTCTGTTTTTTTTCGCGCTGTCTCGCCTGTTTAATTTTCACATTACGGTGCCGCCGCGATACGAATCGGCGCTCTCAGTGCCACTCGCCGCGGTAAATGGCATTCTCACCGGCCTGACGGGGTCGTTCATGGTGCCGTCAGTGCTCTATATGCAGGCGATCGGTTTCCGCGGCGACATGCTGGTGCAAGCTATGGGTGTCTTTTTTTCAATTTCTGTTTTCACACTCGCAATGTCGCTGGGCAGGAATAACCTGATTTCCATAGAACAGGCGCAACTGTCCACGTTGGCCTTAATTCCGTCTATCTTTGGTTTGCTGGTCGGTCGCTGGGCGCGCCAGCAAACAGACGAAGAGCGATTTCAGCAAATATTCCTTATGGCTGTGCTGGTGTTGGGCGGCTATATTGTATTCAGG
>CAYOHF010000005.1:2171-8824 GCA_964403695.1 uncultured Woeseiaceae bacterium
CATTATTCCAACCGGGGGTATCGAGGAAAATGGTCCCTACCTGGCCACCGGCAAGCACAACGTAATAATGCGATCACTTTGTCCTGCGATCGCTGCAGACCTGGGAAATGCGCTGTGCGCCCCGGTCGTTGCATTTGTCCCGCAAGGTAATATTGATCCGCCGTCTGCTGCCATGCATTTTCCAGGGTCAATCAGCGTTCGCGACGAAACATATCGTGCACTGCTCGATGATATCGCCAGCAGCCTGAAGCAGCACGGATTCAGGAATATCGTGTTGATCGGCGACAGCGGTGGTAACCAGCGCGGCATGGCGCAGGTCGCTGATGAATTGAACGAACGCTGGAAAGGCTCGGGCGTCGCCGCGCATTTTGTGATTGAGTTTTACACGCCCGGTTGGGAGGCGACGGAACGCTATACCGAAGATGAACTTGGCGTTGCAGAGACGCGCAATGATGGATATCACGACGATATTTGGGTGACCGCAATGATGATGGTTTCCGATCCGGCCTCGGTTCGTTACGAGCAACGTGTGGATGCAAACCTGGCATCAATCAATGGAGTCATGATCACGCCGCTGGAAGATGCTATTGAGCTAGGCAGGAAAATGGTAGAGTTTCGCGCGGAGTATGGCGCGAATGCCATTCGCCGCGCTCTTGATGAATGATGATGGTATTGCCACTGTAATCTTAAAATGAAGGGTCTCATGTCTGGCGAAGCGCTTACGGAAAAATTCTTTGGTGGCAATCTCATTTTGAGAATTGCCGTTGGTATTTTGTTCGGTGTCATTCTGGCGCTCGTTTGGCCGGATGCGGCTCGCGCGGTAATGTTGCTGGGCCAGTTGTTTGTGCAGGCCCTTAAAGCCGTGGCGCCGGTTCTCGTACTGGTTCTCGTTGCCTCGGCGCTGGCGAATCAGAAACCCGGAACTCACGCACAATTACGTCCCGTAGTACTTTTGTATCTCATTGGTACTTTGAGTGCGGCATTTCTTGCCGTAATGATGAGTACCCTGTTTCCGACAACGCTCATCCTTGCTGTTTCTGAAGTCAGCGTGAACCCGCCACAGGGTATTGGCGAGGTATTCAAAAACCTCCTGTTCAAGCTGGTAGACAACCCGGTTAGTGCTGTGATGAACGGAAACTTCATTGGTATTCTGGTCTGGGGTGTGGCGCTCGGTCTTGCCATGCGGCACGCGGCTGACGCATCAAGGGCAATGTTGTTCGATTTATCACATTCGGTCACGCTTATCGTTCGCGCCGTCATTCACCTGGCGCCGGTAGGCATTTTCGGCCTTGTCGCAGGCAATCTCGCAGAATTCGGTTTTGCGGCTTTGCAGGGTTATGCGCAGATACTGACTGTGCTGATCGGTTCGATGCTCATAATGGCGTTACTGGTTAATCCGTTGATCGTGTGGATCAAAACGCGAGTCAACCCGTATCCGATAGTGTTTATGGCGTTGCGTGAAAGTGGTGTTACCGCATTTTTCACACGCAGTTCGGCGGCGAATATTCCGGTCAACCTCAGACTGTGTGAAAAGATGAAGCTGGATGAAAATACTTACTCAGTATCCATTCCTCTCGGCGCGACTATTAATATGGGTGGCGCGGCAATAACCATCACCGTGCTGACTCTCGCGGCCACGCATACGCTGGGTATTGCAGTAGATCTGCCAACGGCTTTGCTCTTGTCTGTCGTCGCTGCATTGTCTGCATGTGGCGCATCCGGCGTCGCTGGAGGATCGCTACTCCTCATACCACTTAGTTGCGGTCTTTTTGGTATATCAAATGATATTGCGATGCAGGTCGTAGCTGTCGGATTTGTCATCAGCGTTCTGCAGGATTCTGCCGAGACCGCGTTGAACAGTTCGACCGATGTGGTGTTTACGGCGGCAGTCAGCGGAATGGGAAAATCAACCGGCCCCTGACTCAAATATGTATACCGAGCGAAATCGCGGCGTCTTTGATATTGCGCTCATCGTTACATTGCAACCAACCACATTAGTTTAGACGACCGCTTTCGCGGTCTACTACAGACTGTGGGAGCGGCTTCAGCCGCGAACGGTCGGGACACTGATCAGGATAACGCTTGTATTAACCTTTCAATATCATCCATGTCATTGAAAACGGACGGCGAGACCCGGAAATGGTGTTCTGCCACCGATATCGTGATTTTTTCGGCATCAAGTTTCTTGTGCAGTTTCTCCCTGTTTCCATCATGCCGGAACGATACCAGCGCCGTTGCCGAACCCCTCGGCGTGATCGATGCATAGCCAAGCTGTGGCAATTTCTCCTGCAGTCGATCGATTAACGGCTGACGGTACGCCTGGATACGTTCAACACCGACATCTAACAGATATTGCAGCGAGTAGTCGAGTTGTGCCGCGATGATATTCGGCTGTGAGCCCATGGCGAAGTAACCCAGCGCGGAGTCATGATGCTCATATTCCACAACCTCTTCGTGACGAACAGGATTGGGAAAGCCGAGGCCATGGCGCTGTTTTAACTGGTAATGCCCGAACCAGGGGCGTTTTATTTCCGCGAGCCGATCTTTGCGTGCGAAAAGAAAACCGAGGCCCTGTTCACCCATCAACCACTTGTAGCTTGCCGTTGAACAGAAATCGACATTTGTTTTCTGCACATCGAGCGGTGTGCTGCCAACCTGGTGTACGACATCCGCATAAACAAGTGCGCCTTTTGCATGGGCGAGCTCGCAGATTTGTTGCAGGTTGTGCTGGAAGCCGTTGACCATTGAGACGCTGGAGATTGAGACCAGTCGGGTATCCGTGGTTATTGCTTTCTCGAATGCGTCGATATCGATGCGACCGTCCTCTGCACGCAATGTAACAACATCCATGCCGCGTTTGATAAGTTCGGCATAGGTTGGCAAAGATCCAAGGTAGTGCAGGTCGTCGGTGACGATGCGGCCACCGCCGTCAGGAATATTCAAAGCCTTCAGAATCAGGTTTTCGCCGACTGTCGTGCTTTGTACATAGGCGACTTCATCAATATTCGCGTTGATCAGTTTTGCATAGCTTTCCAGAGCGCGGTTATAGACAGCACCATTCGAATAATCACTGTCATTCGAAAAAGTCTTGTAATCGAGATAATTATCGACCGCGCGTCTCGCTCCACGACTGATTGGATGTTGACTGGCGCAATTCATATACGTGCCGGAGAACGGAAAGAATGCGTCTTTGTGGGGAAGAGGGGAAGAGGGGTCGGCAAGCGGGGCGGTTTCCGTACTACCTGCCAGCGCGTACGGTGCGAGTATCGCGGCGGAACCGCCAACAAGACATTCACGACGAGTAAACATGACAACACCCCTGTTTTTACCAGATTGCACTCCAGTGTAGCAATTCAGCGTCCGATACGGTTCAAGCTGATAGATCAAGCAAGAATAAGACCGGGCCCGTCAGCATATTTCGCCAGGTTTACTGATTGCTTGCCCGTAAGTTGTAGCGGCGGGGCGTAACTTGTCAACGAAGGTCGATACCATGTTCGATATAGGCTTTGAGACACATCGCCATGTGGGTCCAGCCGCCACAGTTATCATGCGATCCCTTGAGACCTTCCGCATCGGTCTTCCAACCTTGCTCGCTGATGCTCAACATCGTGCCATCTTCCAGTTGCTCAAACTCGAAAATCACCAACACTTCGTAGGCCTCGCTCGTTGTCTTTTCCCACTCCCTGGAATCAAGCGCAAGCTCTACCAACTCGTTTTGCACGACTTTCCTGACCACTACAGTATTTTCACCATAGTGATCCCATTTCCAGATAACCTCGGCACCTTCAGACAGATCGCCGCTTGCGCCATTTACAAAGTAGTGTCCCAGTCTTTCGCTGGAAACGATTGCGTCAAATACGTCTGCGACGGGTCGCAATATTTTCGTTTGAATCGTGTAGTTGCGGGCCATCTTCAATTCTCCTTTCATCGTTTGCAAAAGATGTTATAAAAATATAACATATCTGTCAAATGATCAAACACAAACCTCTACAGGGGCAGGAAAATCAGGACGATCTGGTCTTTAAAGCACTAGCCGGCTCTGATCGCCGTCGTATCCTGGATCTGTTGCGCACCGCGCCGATGACCACAGGCGATATCTGCAAGCAACTGCATTGGCTGAATCGCTGCACGGTCATGCAACATCTTGGCGTACTGGAGACTGCGCGCCTGATTATCACCAGGAAAGAGGGTCGCAGCCGCTGGAATTATCTGGATGTCAGCCCGATCCAGCGCATTCATGAGCGTTGGATTGAGGCCTACGCGAGACCATCAGCAAGCCTGCTGAGCAAGTTACAGCAAGATCTTGAGGCACTGTAGCTCCACCAAATCGAGCTGCTGAATCCATCCGTCGGGGCCCTGACCGGTCATCGAAAATTACTCTGTTCCAGTTAAAACTGTCAGTAGTTACCCGTATCGTATTGACGCTGCAAACAGCTAGGCTAGCATCAGGAAAAACTGGAGGTTTACCGCCACCTGGTTCGATGAAAGTCTCAAAACACATCCGCAAGCATGCTTTATTGCTTTTGTGCACAACATTCGTGTTGCGTGCGCTCATCCCTATCGGATATATGCCGGCCGCCTGGGACGAAGGCCTTCCGTTCGTTCTTTGTCCCGACGGGCTGCCGAACTCCATCGCCGACGTACTGACCGGTCACGACCATCATCATGGTGCCGATGAGGGGTCGACAACATCGGATGCGGCTGATCAATGCAAATTTGGTCACATCGTTTCTTCGGCGTTCCTGCTCCATGAAGAGCCGCCACTGAATCTTGCGATTACTGGCTCGCACGAGCCTCTCGCACCGGTCTATTTTATTGGTGCTGCGTCTACTAACGCGTATTTAGCGCGTGGCCCCCCAATCCTGAAGCAGAGTTAGTTCAGAACCATTGAATAATCGCTGTTTGGCGTTCCTGCCGGCAGTGTTAACTGCAATTCGGGAAAAAACAATGAATAAGCTAAAACTGACAGCTGCTGTGCTGGCCGTTGCAACGAGTATTGCTGGCCAGGCACTGGCGCAGCAGAACAATGAAGATTCGACCAGGGAAGATGCAGAACGTATCGAAGAAATTCTGGTTTTGGGCCGCTCGGTGGATCTCAATTCCTCCAACATCGAAGTAGATAAGGAAATGGTTGTCGATACGTCGACGGTACTGAAACGATTACCGGGTTCAGACGTCAACACCAACGGGCGTATAACCGGAATCGCACAACATCGAGGCATGTACGGTGATCGTGTATCTGTCAGTATCGACGACCTCGGCATGATCAGTGGTGGTCCAAACGCGATGGATACACCGCTCTCGTATGTTTCCCCGATGATTACGAAAGAGTTGATCGTACAACGTGGCATTGCCAGTGTAAGTAGTGCGTCGGAGTCCGTTGGTGGTCACATCAATGCAATACTGGCACGCGGCGATTTTGGCGATAGTAATAATTTCGGTATAGGTGGGATGCTCGGTACGCGTTACTCGGGTAATGGAGACACGAGTACCACAGCAATGCGTGTGTCCGTCGCAAATCAAGATCACCGCTTTTCGTTGTTAACACAAGCAGATCGCGCGGATGATCTCACGACACCGGTAGGAAAAATAACGCCATCCGGGCTGACCCGTGACCGTTTCGATCTGAGCTATGCGTTTTCCGGCGATGACAGCGAGTTACTTGCGTTTATTGGCAAGCTGGATACTCAGGATTCAGGAACGCCAGCTTTAGCGATGGATATCGGCAGTGTAGATACCATGATTTACGGTCTGCAGGGCCGCACGAGCTTTACCGAGGACTTCGCTGTTGAGGCGAAGCTTGCCTATAACGATGTAGAGCACTGGATGGATAACTTTTCACTACGCCAGCCACCGCCCAATACAATGGGCTATCGGCAAAACTTTGCGACTGGCAGCGGCAGTGTGTTCAGTCTGGTTGGAGTATTTGGCCTGGCAGACAGTCAGTTAAGTATTGGTGTCGATGGCCAACTCGCGGAGCACTCTTCCGTGATCACAAATCCGGAGAATCCAATGTTTAATATCGACAATTTTGTCGATGTTCAACGCGACCTCGCGGGGCTATTTGCGGAATGGAAAATGTCGGGAGAGGTCTCGGATTGGGAATTCGGTGTCCGTTACAACAGCGTTTTTACCGACGCCGGCGACGTTAGCGTTATGGGCATCATGGGTGGCGCCGCGCAGGAACTGGCCGAGGCATTTAACACTGCAAATCGCGGTCTTAGCTTCGAGAATGTCGATGCGGTCGCCAGGTACAGGAGAAATCTAACGCAAGGCGTACAGTTCAGGCTGGAGCTGGGATCGAAGACGAGGGCGCCCTCATACCAGGAGTTGTACCTCTGGTTGCCGCTACAGGCGACGGGTGGTCTGGCCGATGGCAGAAACTATATCGGCAATCTGGAACTGGATGCTGAACGTTCAAACGAGATAAATGTCGGTCTTGATTGGACGACTGGCAACTTTCAGTTCTCGCCCCAGATCTATTACAAGGATGTAAGCGATTACATACAGGGTGTGCCCACCACCAATATGGCGGCCAATATGGTGGCAATGATGATGTCCGGTAATCCCGCGCTGCAATTCGAAAACGTTGATGCACAAATCTACGGTATCGATCTCGCGTGGCAGTACGCCATTAATGACAGGGTCTACCT
>CAYOHF010000005.1:8924-56885 GCA_964403695.1 uncultured Woeseiaceae bacterium
TCGACAAGACTTATCAGGATCATCTGGCTGGCGTTAATCGGGTCAACGGCTCAGACATACCGATTGGCGAGCGGCTTTACGGCCCGGAACGTAGCATTAGTGCAGGTGTTATCTACCAGTTTTGACAGGACGTAAATCCAGGCTGGCGAAAGTTAGCGGAAACACCAGAACTGGAATTCCTGTTGTTCAAGGAATTCCTCTGCATGCTCGCCCTGGAGCATGGCCAGTGTTGCAATCATGCCAGCCTGGGTGCAGGTGTCTGCTGCTATTGTGATCGACCTCGGCGCGTTGGCGACTGGCCAGCCTGTCGTGGGGTCGAGTATATGGCCGTAGCGAATACCGTCCTTTAGGATGTAACGGCGCGCATCGCCACTGGTGGCCAGCGCGCCGTTTTTCAGGCGAATCAGTTTCTTTGCGCGCCCTGTTTCAGAATCAAATGCCTCGATACCTACTTGCCAGCCGTTGGAATCAACGGGCGGCCCGGTAGCAACCAGGTCGCCGCCGAAATTGAGCAAGCACGCACCGACATTGCTTTCAACGACGAGGCCGGCTGCTCTGTCGACGGCGTACTCTTTGCCGACGCCACCGAAATCGATTTGCATGGCAGGACGAAGCGTTAATTCAGGGCGTTGCCAACTAGTCTTGCTCCATCCTACATTCGCAAGAATTTCCTGCACAGCGGCGTTCTGAGGTAGTTGATCACCACCATCAAATTTCCAGGCTTTGCGCAACACGCCGGAGGTGATATCGAAACGGTTCTCGCTCATTTCGAAAAGTGACGCTGCGAAATCAATCAGGTTGGCGGTTTCGTCATCAACCTGTATCGTCTTGCCGTCGCTATTGTTGATCCTGTGGACGATGTTATTTGGCAGGTAGCGACTAAATTTGTCCTCGATCCGCCACGCCTCGGCGGCAACGATTTCGGCTGCTTCTTTCGCCGAAGACTCATCCGGCGTTTCCATCAACAGCTCACAGGGACTGCCCATAGCGAGGAAATTGGCCTGGAAATAGCCCGGCTTTCTCTTTACTGCTATCGAACGGGCGGCTTGTGCCACATTACTTGCCGAAAGAGTCACTGAACTGCGCGATGATGGCGTCGAGATCCGGATAGAGTACGCTGCCTTGCTGGTTACCTATCAGGAGATTGCCGGGGACTATTCCATCTGCCGAGCAGGCCTCCAACCGCAGACTCATTCTGTTGCCGGATCCGGTTTCCCAGCCGGGCCCCTCTTGCGCGTTTACAGGAGTAACGGTGCCGGCTCCCAACAGCGCGCAGGTTGCTGTTGCCAGCGTAGTCGTGACTGATTGTTTTTGTTTACAACCGATCTTAGTTGCAGCCACAGCCGCCGCCGCCAAATCCACGACCACCGCTGGAGGCTTCCTTGCTGAAGTAGATGTGATCATCAGTAGCGGCCTCTATGGGATCCGTAACCAGCTGCATTTCATCTTTCGCCAGTACGTCACGTTCCCATGGTTCCACGCCCATCGACGAGCAGCCGCTGATGACAAAAATAAGGGCCGAGAGAAATAAGGTTCGACGCATTACGCTCACTCCGTTTGCCTGTTAAGAGTCTCTACCAGTAGTGCTTCATATTCTTCCTGACGTTTGACCTTGAATCCCAGGTGCCTGGTTACCAGATTGCCATCGCGATCAAAGATATAGGAAGTCGGCATCGCGATTACATCATGCTCACGAGCAAGCGTCCCTTGCGGGTCGCTGACGATTCGAAATTCCGCGGGCGTCTCCTGGAGAAAAGCCTGCGCGTCCGCGTCCACAGCATCGAGATTGACGCCTATGATCACGAGGCCTTCATTGCTGTATTTTTCCTGCATGCTGTTCATCCACGGAAAAGAACGACGGCACGGGACGCACCAGGAGGCCCAGAAATCCAGTACAACGACCTTGCCGCGAAACTCTCGCAGATCGAAATCAGGTGCTGCAGTGGTATTACTGGCTAGCAGAACCAAAAGAAAGGCTAATCCTGAACGACGCGCAAGACCAACAATGTTGTGCCTTTTTATCAAGGGTGATGACTCCCGCAAGAACCGGTTAATGAAAACCTGCGAGAACGTATGCACGCAGGACCTCCACTTTACGGCATTAGGAGAAAATCAGCCGTAACAAATTACAATGACAAATAAGAATGAGATCGGTTCTGCTTTGCAACGACCCCGGCCCGCTTATTGTGCAGGCACCGTCTCTACGACGCCTTCGCGACGCTTGTCAGCTGCCCCGTCCAGCCCGTCCGGTCTGACGACAATAACGTGTAGCCCGGAGTTTTCACCCTCGCTTTCCTTTACGTCATAACCACGTCCCACCAGATCCGTTGCTATTTCTTTGCCTGGTTCTACTGAGACTTCTACGCGTACCTGAGCGCCGCGCGCAACGATATTCGGGAAGTCCACCGCGTCCTGTGCGGAGAGTTTCCAGTCAAGGACACCGACAATGGTTTTTGCGACGTATGCCGGGATGGAATTGCCGCCAGGTGAGCCGGTGACCATCAGGAGTTTTCCGTCAGCGTCAAACACCATGGTTGGAGACATGGACGAGCGGGGTCGCCTGCCGGGGGCGATTGCATTAGCTACCGGCTTACCGTCTGCTGAGACTTCTTTGGCAAAATCGGTCATTTGATTATTCAACAGGAAACCAGCGACCCAGCGAGAAGATCCGAAGGGCGCTTCGACCGTGGCGGTCATCGCCACCGCATTGCCTTCGTTATCAATGATTGAAAGGTGCGTGGTGCCAGACGCTTCATGTGTTGAATCAACGCCCCATAGCGCAGCGGCAGATTCTTGATGCAAAACCATACCAGGATCACCATGTGTTGGCATCGCATCCGGTGCAAAACGCTCGGTTGAGCGGTGCTTGATGTACACCGGATCAAGCAAGTCGTCCAGAGGAATGTCGATAGCATCCGGGTCGCCAAAATAGTGGTCTCTGTCCGCATAAGCGAGACGCTGTGCATCTACAAACGCGGTTATTTTGTCGGCTTGTGACGTGCTGTCTGCTGCCAGGTGTTCATAAAGACCGCCGATCATTATTTGTGCGGCACCGGAAGAAGGAGGCGGTGTTGTGCATATATCAACTTCGCGAAAGTCACCGCAAATCGCTTCGCGTTTGGCGGTGCGATAGGCAGCAATGTCTTTCGTCGTCAGTGTGCCGCCATTGGGCGCCTCCTGGGCAGCAGCAGCGATCGCCTGTGCAATCTCTCCCGAATAAAATGCACTGATACCCTCTTCAGCAACCCGGGACAGCGTATCTGCATATTCCGGATTCGTTCGTAAAAAACCGATTTGCAACGGCTCACCGCCCGGGAAGAAATATGCCGCTGCCCCCGGATTCTCGTCGAGGCGGCCGTACTCTGCAATTCTTGGCAGGAACCCTGCCAATCGTGGCGATACTTCAAATCCTTCCCGCGCCAGTCGAATCGCCGGCTGAAATACATCCGCCCATGGCAACTTGCCGTGGGCATCGTGTGCACTCTTATATAAGGCAATTGCTCCAGGAACACCGACAGCAATGCCACTTTGCCAGGCCTCCACAAACCCCAGTACTTCACCATCGCGCATGAACATATCGACAGTTGCTCCGGCGGGTGCGGTCTCCCTGCCATCATAGAAAATCAGCTCTGCGGGCTCATGCTGGTAAACGAGCATGAAACCACCACCGCCGATTCCTGAGCTTTGCGGTTCAACCAGGCCGAGGACCGCGTGCGCCGCAATGGCGGCATCAACTGCGTGGCCGCCTTTCTTAAGCATTTCGGTGGCTGCGGCAACGGCATGCGGATTGGCAGCAGCAGACATCGCGCCGAGGCTCCATGTCGGTGAAGCGTCGACGACTGAGTCTTGATGGGCAGAGTCGTTATCCGCCGTGGAGCAAGCGGCGATGAAGAATGTTGCCCACAGAGCAAGTAGTCGTGTCATGGTCGTCCTGTATGAGTAGAGATCGGTCTGCTACGAAGCGAAACAATATAGCGCAATTCACTCTAATCGTATGGCAGGTCAGAGCAAGTTGCTAGGTACTTCTCCGAATGGCGCCAAAATCACTAAATTGGTATTTGTCGGTACCGGTGTGCTTTTCATGCAGGCGAATACTTAGATATGGGTGCCACAGCCACACGAAAACTGGTTCGCGAACCAGTTCCGCAAGATCGCGTTTTTACCAAGGCGGAGCCGCTGGCGCCCGCTACCGTTACCTACACAATTTCAGCTCGCAGTAAGTCCCCGGATACTCCTGTCTTCGCATTTCTGCGGCGACAATACGGCAACATTCCGCTGCGAGAAATCGAAAGCCTGTTCGGCTTTGTAGAGCGCTCAACTCTGTATGGTGGACGCGCATTCAACAGGCGCGAGCTGTCGGATCGCGATGTCGCGCAATTGAATAACGCCGGCATCGGAGTGCGTATTCCGATGTCCAATCACTACGTAGAGCCAGAGGAATACGAACGAAACCTTCCCTTGTTTGAGAAGTATCACAACTCCATGAATTCGATCATCGTCACAAATGATGATCTTGCACGCTGGATACGACGTGATTTTCCCAGCTTCACGTTAGACGGGAGCGTTATAAAAAATATCAAGACACACCGGAAAATTGAGCAGGCACTTGATGACTATGATTCAGTCGTGCTGCCGATGCGCCTGAACGAGGACTTCGATTTCCTGGAAAAAATTGATGCAAAAGACAAGATAATTTTATTTGCTAACGCTGGTTGCGCGCTGACCTGCCCCTCCAAACTCTGCTATTTGTCACTTTCGAAATTGAATAAGTACAAGGGCGGAAAATTTCAATGTTCGCAGTCCATAAAAGACAGGGATCAGCTGGGAATGGTGGACTTTCCGCTTGAGCCATACATTGAAATGGGATTTCACCATTTCAAGCTGCTGCGTGCTCGTCCACATCAATTGACCGGATATTGAATCATCAGTTTCGTTGTCGGGGGCGTGTATATCGACCCCTGTGATACACTCCATCGCCACGGCCGGCGCGCAGTTCGGGAGTCCGGCGCACAGACAGCCACGCACAAATAACTGAAACAAAGCGTCGGATACAACATGCCATTATTCAAACGTACACTTAGCGAATTTCTGTTTCGTCGTTTTGTCCTCAAGCACTATGGGTCGAACCTTTTGGTGGATCTGCAGCTTGGTGCGAAAAAGGACACGCTCGAATATATCAAGGCCAACATGCCGGATGCGCCATATTTTGAAAAGCACCCTAAGCTGGTGCAATTCGTCGTTGGTGAGGCTGGTGAGCCCGGGCTGTATCT
Organism: uncultured Woeseiaceae bacterium; assembly: GCA_964403695.1. GTDB lineage: Bacteria > Pseudomonadota > Gammaproteobacteria > Steroidobacterales > Woeseiaceae > SZUA-117. The sequence continues at coordinate 14,195 of CAYOHF010000005.1, forward strand.
TGAGTTTGGAGTTGGTCGTGGTAAATCGATCCGCTGGATAGGTGCGCAGGCTGATCGGACCGTCTATGGATTCGATTCTTTTGATGGAATTCCGGAGTACTGGAACGGTAATCCGGTCGGTGCGTTCGCACAATCAAAATTGCCGAAGGTACCGGATAATGTGAAGTTCCAGATCGGACTTTTCGACGAAACGATACCCGGATTCCTGGACGAGCATAGTGAGCCGGTATCGTTTTTACACGTTGATTGTGATCTCTACTCATCAACGGTCACCATATTTTCCGCATTCGGCCCGCGACTGCAGCCGGGTGCCATAGTGCTGTTCGACGAGTATTATAATTTTCCACGCTGGCAACAACATGAGTACAAGGCCTTTCAGGAATTCGTATCGAGCGCGGGAATTGAATATGAATACATCGCCTATTCCGTAACGGGTCAGCAGGTTGCCGTCAGAATTCTCAGGAACGCATTGTTCGACAATGCCTGACAGGCTGTAAAAAACAGGTTTATCAAGCGCTTGCCAAACCCTTGCCAGTTTGTCGAGAAAAAGGCAGCAAATACGTGATTTACCATAACAAAATGTTGAGATTACAGGCTTTTGTGCGACGTCCTTTTGCGCTAGAATTCTACAAACGCACCACAATAATAAGAACTAAAAGGACTGCGTTTTGCAATCAACTTCAACATCTGCCGACGATCTCGGGTACCGACTGCCTTTATTACTAACCGTGTTAGTGCTGTTGCTGGGTGCTGCCGGCGACATTCATGCGTCAGGCTGGCCGCCGTTTGCTCGCGACGACAAAATAAAGGTAGCACCCGGGGGCACCACCTCGGTCCTGGATAACGGGTCACGCAGTGTTCTGGACAACGATTTTGATTTCGAACGGGATGAGTTGTTTGCAGAGCTGACGCGGGATGTTAAGCAAGGAAAATTGACGCTGAATCGCGACGGCACGTTTTCCTACACCAGTGGCAACGGAAAGAAGAAGGACGAATTCCGCTACCGTGTATTTGACGGCACAGGTTATTCGCGAGAGGCAAAAGTTCGCATAGATATTAAGGGTAAGCCGCAGCCGCCGGATGACCCTCCTGACGATCCACCTGACGATCCACCTTACGATCCGCCCAACAATCCACCTTTCACGACAGGTACGCCGCCAAACCAGGAGGCGACCGAAGGGGAGTTGTTCCGGCTTGAGCTGGCAACTTTTTTCGACGACCTGGACGCAAATGATTCATTGCAATTTAGTGCAAGCGGTTTGCCGAATGGCGGCCGGCTGAGAATTGACGCTAACAGTGGTGTATTGACCGGTACCCCAGGCGCGCCGGATGTACGCGAGAACGCCTACGTAGTCAGAATCACAGCGAGAGATGACCAGGGCGATTCGATAAGCCTGGAATTTCGCCTGACGATATCTGCCATAGCACGAGCCGACCTTGATCTGACGATCAAAGTTGCTGTTAATCCGGTCGTGGTTGGTGAATCCGCCGTGTGGGACATTGAAATCAGGAATCGTGGTCCGGCAAGTCTCGACGATGGTGAGCTTGTCGCGACCTGGGCAACCAGCGGATCAAACCTGACATTGATTGCTCCACAGGGTTGTACGCTTAGCGGCAATAATTCCACGACACCTTCACTCAAGTGTTCGATCGACGGGCTCTCTGCCAGCACGACCAGATCGTTCAGAGTGAGTGGTACGCAAAATGGCGACGGGGACAACACACTAATTGCTATCGCGGTCTCAGATGATCCGAACCAGGGAAACAATGCAGCGTTAACGGGGGCACAGGTGGTGACGGCCTTCAGCGAAGGACCGACTCAGATCCTGAGTTTATCCGGTGGTGACGTTGAGAGCGGCGACTTCAACGGTGATGGCAAGTTGGATGTTGTAGTCAGCTCGGACCAAACCATGGTTTTCTTCAACAGTGGCAATCGTTCCGTGATAACGCCCGGTCAAAGCCTCGGATCAAACAGTGGGGGAAAAGTAGTAGTTCCGCTGGACTGGGACGGAGACGGAGACATGGACATCGCAGTGGGCGGAATGAGCGGCAAAGCGGGCCGTGTTTATTTCAATAATGGCGATGGCAAATTTCCGAATGGCGTCAACCTGGATATCGGCGGACTGGGAGCCGTGACCGGCGCTGCGACGGCCGATTTCGACCTCGACGGTGACGACGATCTGGTGCTGGCAGGATCAGGCAATACGATACAAGTCATGCGATCAGGCGAATCCGGCTATGTAACATCATCGTTGTCGGCTAATTCAGGCATTCACGTATCGACCACCGACATTAATAATGACAGTTACCCGGATATTGTCATTGTCGAGTCAGGAAGTCGGTCTGTCAAAATTCTGCGCAATTCAGGCAATGGACGAAACTTCAATGCACAGACTTTGCAACGAGGTAGTGTCGCGAGCGTGACGCCGGCTGACATTGACGGTGATGGTGATATCGATTTGCTACTTGCTGTAGACGACGGAGAGCTGGCAGTGCCAGAAAGCAAGGTCGTGTATCAGCAATCCGCGGGCAGTTTCTCGGCGGGTACAAAACTGGGAGTGTCGCCGGTGAGCGAGTTGCTTGCTGGAGATATTGATGGCGACACGTTGCCGGATATTGTCGCCATGAACCATGCTGGCGTGCACCAGCTCTATGGAAATCTTTCATCCGGTGGCTTTAACCTACAGGCGGAACAAATCGTCAGTGACGGTATGCGCAGCGGTATTTTGCGTGATTTCAATGGCGATGGTTCTCTCGATCTGATTGTTGCCGGATTGTCTGCAAATGTTGTAGAGATTCACGCCAATAATGGTAAAGGGCGTCTGGGTCGCGGCGATCGGACACCGCCAACAATTACCTTGCTCGGCGATGCAATTATCAGCTTGGCAGCCGGCGAGCTTTTCGTAGACGATGGGGCGTTGGCAACGGACGACATAGATGGTGATGTTACTGCTTCGATCATATTGAGCGGCGCGGTTAATTCGACCGTCGTCGGTACCTATCGCGTCACCTACACTGCTACTGACAAAGCGAGCAACACCGCGATGGTGCAACGTACCGTTCAGGTCGGGGTAAACCAGGGTACTGGTGGCGGTGGCGGAGGTTCATCTGGATTGATATCAATGGCGCTGTTACTGGGTTTCTTTTTGCTAAGTTACGCAACCCGTCGCAATCGATATGCTGAGAGAATTGCCAAACCGTCATCCAGATAAAAAGGGCCGCATCGTGCGGCCCTTTTCCATTTGTAATCAGACGATCAAAACTGCAGCAATCAGAAATCCCCTAACACCATAGTGGTCAGCTTGCTTGCGGTCTGCAGCATGATGTACTGCTTGCCATCGTGTACATAGGTTGACATGCCGTAATTCACTGCACCCGGTATTTCGACGCCGCCAACCTGTTGTCCCGAGCGTTTGTCAACGAAGTACAGCATTGGCGTGCCATCGCTCGCCGCACTGGTATACATAAACATCGATTTGGTCACTGCCATGATGGCGTTACGACCCGTACCAGTCGTTGGGATATCCATGTCCTTGAGCTGCGGATGATCAAGAACACGTTCCGGCGTTTCGCCAATTGGCAACTGCCACAGATGTTCACCGGTGTTCATATCAATCGCCGTTATGTGACTGTACGGCGGTTTGAACAATGGCAGGTTATCCGGGCCGCGTACCTGGTCCGATCGCAGTGAGGCAAAGTCCGAAAAGGTAGCGCCCGTCGGTTTGTCAATTTTTGGATCCCTTTCCTCGCCCGTTACAACGATTCTGGAAGAGCAGGCTTTGCGCGTTGAGACATACAAAATGCCGGTTTCAGGATCAGCCACCGTTGGACCATCAATATTGGTGCCACCGCCATCACCAGGGCACCAGTAGGCTGCCCGGTATCCCTGGTCGTTGTCGCGATGCAATGGTGGATTGAACAAGGGACCGATTTTGTGATCTTTAAGTGCGTCAATCGCTGCCGCCCGCAATTCCGGCGTGTAATCAATCAGCCCATCGTGGGTCAGGCCTTGCATACCGTACGCAGCAGGCCGGGTTGGGAATGGTTGAGTCGCAGCCAGTTTTTCACCGGGAACGTCAGAGGCGGGGACAGGGGTATCCACCATCGGCCAGATCGGTTCTCCGGTTTCGCGGTTAAAGGTGTAAGCAAAGTTTTGCTTCGTCGTCTGCACAACAATCGGGACTTCTTTGCCATCGATAGTGACGTCCATCAGTACCGGAGCTGTCGGTGTGTCGTAATTCCAGATGTCGTGACGCACTAACTGCTGGTGCCAGACACGCTCGCCGGTCTTGACGTCGAGAGCAATCAGGCTGGTGCCGTAGAGATTATCACCCGGGCTAAAGCCGCCGTAATAGTCCACGGTTACACCATTGGTCGGTATATAAACGATGCCGCGTTCTTCGTCAGCGGACATGGGTGCCCATGAGGAAACATCACCGGTCCATTTCCAGGCATCGTTTTCCCAGGTCTCGTGCCCGGCTTCGCCCGGTCGTGGTATTACGTGGAATTTCCACAGGAATTCACCGGTTCTTGCGTCGTAACCGAGGATGTCACCCGGCACGTTTTCCACGCGCGACTGGTAATAGCCCTGCTCGTGCGAATTGCCGACGATAACGACACCGTTGACGACAATCGGCGGTGAAGAAGTGGTTATATAACCATTCTCCAGGGAGAGTCCTTCGTAAGGATCGTGCGTGTATGGCAGGTCAGCAACAAGATCGGTCAGCATGTCGACGACACCGGTCTTGGGAAAGCCATCGATCGGCACCGGTTTGCCCCAGCCTTCCAGGGGCTGGCCGGTTTCTGCATCAAGTGCAGTCAGGAAAAAAGCAGGTGACGAAATATAAATTACGCCGCGGCCGTCTATCTCTGCATAAGCGATACCTTTGCCGTAATCCTTTCGCATCGAATACTCGTAGCGACCGGTTTTTGGTTCACCGTACGACCACAGCAGCTCTCCGTTTTCCGGATCCAGAGCGACAACATAACGGCGCGGGCCCGCGACAGTATAGAGTTTGCCGTTGATATAACTCGGTGTGGATCGACCACTTTGTGCGTTGAAACTCGCACCATCCCAGACCCAGGCTTCTTCCAGGTCTTCGTAGTTACCGAGCGTAACCTCGTCAGCCGGTGAATAGCGGGTATGCGCCGCATCGCCACCGAGATAACCCCATTGGCCATCTTCAGTTCCTGGCGCAGACTTGATGCTCCCGGCCGATTCACTTCCTGTATCGCTGACCGGGACCGGGACCGGAGCCGGACCTGGAGAGCAGGCGACGATTGATAAGGTCAAAATGATAGTGCCGAGACGAATAAGTCCCGACGGCAAACTTGCAATCTTCATTCTTGCTCCCCTACGTTGTTAAATTTTGCTCGTTGGCAGTCAGACTTTTCGCAGTGCAGCGGCCATGCTATCAAGTGCTTCTTTGATGACTATTCTCGATGAACCCAGATTCATTCGCATGTGACCTGCGCCGCCGGTACCGTAGTTGGATCCCGGATTCAGAAGCACACCGGAATTTTCGACTAACCATTTCTGTAAATAGTACTCCGGAGTCATGTCATTCGCAGCAGCCATTTCATTTGCGCCGATTGCATCAAGGACGCGCGTAGTATCGAACCAGGTCAGGTATGTGCCTTGCGCATTCTTGTAATCGATAAGCGGAATGTTTTCCGCGACGTAGTTTTCAACAAACGTGTGATTGTCGTCGAGATACGGCAGTAGTTGATCAATCCACTCTCTGCCGTGCCGATAAGCTGCCTCGTTGGCGACGACACCCAGTGTGTTCAGATCAGCGCGAAAATTAAGCTTTATTCTTTCGAGAAGAACCGGGTTGGTTGAATGAAAATAGGCATTCTTCATGCCCGCAAGGTTAAATGTCTTGCTAATCGCATTGAAAGTGACGCTGTTTTTGACAACGTCTTTATCCGGCAACCTGGCAAACGGTACGTAATCGTGTCCAGCCCTGACTATGTCAGAATGAATTTCGTCGGAGAGGACAATAATCTGGTTTTCAAGGCACATGCGACCGATTCTGAGCAGGTCTTCCTCGGACCAGACATTGCCTGTCGGGTTTTGCGGGTTGCATAGAATCATAGTCTGAGTATCCGGCGTCATGCGGGACTCAAGATCCGCCCAGTCGATCTCATAACGACCATTTTTGTAGATCATAGGGCTGTCATTCGCTACCGTATGCGTATGGCGAATGTGATAGTAGAAACCGTCATAAACGGGTGACAATAAAAGAACTTTGCTGGCCGGTGGCGCAAACGTTCTTAGTCCGCCGATAATTGCCGGGTAAACACCTGCAGAAATTACGAGAGACTCAGGATCGATATCGATATCATGGCGTTCCCCGTTCCAGGTTACGATAGCCTCCCTGAGAGAATCCTGGCTACTCATGTAGCCCCAGTTGTTATGCTTGCAACGCTCAGCCAATGCGTCGGTGATACAAGGTGCAGCCTCAAAATCCATGGTCGCTACGCCCATGCCATACTTGAAGTTGTCGGTACCAAAATCGCGAGCCGGGCTGTCCCATCTGGCGCAGTTCGTACCGACGCGGTTATAAGGTGTGTCAAAATCAAATTTGCCGCCCATTGATCCGCTTGAACTCTCTGCCGCAACGGCAGCCGCTGATCCTGTTCCAACCGCGCCAGCGAGTGCTGTCATGCCAGCATTCTTCAGAAATGACCTGCGATTCAGTCCATACATATTCGACATTGAAATATCCCCTTGTGATTTATTGCTTACGTTGGCGTGGCGCTACGGTTATTTCGTTCAGTGCGCCATTCATATAATCTAATTCGGTGTCGCCCGGTGCATAACGGCTCAGTGACAGTATATAGGCAAGAATATCGACGTATTCTTTTTCGTTGAGAAAACCGGGATTTGTCTCCGGCATTGATGTGCTCATCACGGTGAACAAGATTCCGAGCGGTTGCGATTCCCAACGCTTCAATACCGGGCGAAAGTACTTCTTATCGTGACAGAGCATGCAATGCTCGGCATACAGTTGTTCACCGACTTTAGCCTGCGCTTTTGTGAACACTCCATCGTTCACAGTGCGTGGATCAGCATTTGCGCCAATGCAGAGCGCAAGGCCGGTCAACGCGATCGTTAGCCTAAGTACAGACACTGAAATTGTCTCATTGAATTTAGGTCCACTGCTGTGATGGAGAATCGCCCGCTGGGCGGGCTCCTACATTTCTAATAAGTAACTGTAGGAGCCCGCCCAGCGGGCGATCCCACGATATCAATTTTCGGTTAATCCTCTAAAAGTGCCATTGTCGTGAGTTTTGAACCAGTCAGTAGCATGACGTACTGTTTGCCTCCGTGGACATACGTCATCATGCCGTAGGAACTCGATGCAGGCGCTTCAATCTTACCAAGTTGCTCGCCGGATGCTTTATCTATTGCGTAAAGATAGGGCGTATTGTCACTGCCATGTCCCGCATAGATCAGCAACGTACTGGTCACTGTCATCGGTGCAACCCGCGTACCGTTACCGGTATTTGGTATATCCATATCTTTCAGCGCAGGATGGTTCAACACTCTGTCGGGCGTCTCACCAACCGGAATCCACCAAAGATGCTCGCCGGTGTTCATATCGATTGCGGTGATGCGGCTGTACGGCGGCTTAAACATATTTAGCCCGTCGGGGCCCTGTACCGAGCCATAACCTGGAAGCACAACATAATCGGCAATCGTGCTACCCGTTGGTGCATCTATCAATGCATCCCTTTCCGCACCCGGTGCCGGGATTCGGTATGAGCAATGCTTGCGCGAGGTGACATACAGAATGCCGGTTGTCGGATCCGCTGCTGCGGGACCGTCGATGTTGACACCGCCTATGTCACCCGGACACCATAGCGCCGCTTTCTTGCCCAGATCGTTGTCACGGTGCAATGGCGGATTGAACAGCGGGCCGATTTCATACTCTTCCAAAATTTCGAGCATTTGCGCACGCAGTTCGGGCGTGAAATCGATCAGCGCATCTTCAGTCAGGCCCTGATTGTCAAAGGGCGCCGGCTTGGTCGGAAATGGCTGGGTCTCGGATAACTTTTCACCCGGAATCCTGGATGCCGGTACGGGTCGCTCTTCTATCGGCCAGATCGGTTCGCCGGTTTCACGATTGAAGGTATACGCGTAAGACTGCTTGGTGACCTGTACAACGATCGGAATCGTCTCGCCATCTTTTTCGATGTCGAGTAAAACCGGTGCTGTCGGCGTATCGTAATTCCAGATGTCATGGTGAACCATCTGGAAGTGCCAGACACGTTTGCCGGTTTTTACATCGAGCGCAATCAGGCTGGTGCTAAACAGGTTGTCGCCCGGCCGGAAACCGCCGTAAAAATCCATCGTGGCGCCGTTGGTCGGGACGTAAACAATACCGCGTTCCTGGTCTGCAGACAGCGGCGCCCAGGATGAGATATCACCTGTCCACTTCCAGGCATCGTTTTCCCAGGTCTCGTGACCGAACTCGCCCGGCCCTGGAAGGACGTTAAATTTCCACAGAAATTCGCCGGTCTTTGCGTCGTAACCAAGAATATCGCCAGGAATGTTTTCAACGCGCGACTGGTTGTAACCCTGTTCTGCAGAGTTACCGACCACGACGACGCCGTTCACCACTATCGGCGGCGAAGACGAGGTGATATAGCCTTTTTCCAGTGGCAGGCCGTCATAAGGATCGTATTCGTGGCCAAGATCGGCCAGCAGGTCAACCACACCAGTTTGTGGAAATCCGTCGACCGGTACGGGCTTGCCAAAACCCTCAAGCGGTTTGCCGGTTTTCGCATCCAGTGCTGTCAGGAAAAATGCCGGAGAAATAATATAAATTACGCCACGTCCGTCGATTTCGGCGTACGCAACACCTTTGCCATAGTCCTGGCGCATCGAATATTCCCAGCGCAGCGTATTGGGTTCACGATAGGACCAGATCGTTTCGCCACTGGCGGGATCAATGGCGACGACATGTCGACGTGGCCCGGCAACGGTGTACAGGACGCCGTCTATATAACTGGGTGTAGATCGGCCGCTGGCGGCATTGAAGCTCGCACCGTCCCAAACCCAGGCCTCTTCGAGATCACCGAAGTTATCGGCGTTAATCTGGTCTACAGGTGAGTAACGCGTGTGTGCGGAGTCGCCGCCCAGGTAGTGCCACTCACCGTCTTTTGTTCCTGGTGATTCGGCGTATACCGCTGTAGCGAAGATCATGCCGGTGGCCAGCATCGCGATGCCGGTAGCGACTGATCGCCCTGCACCAGATACGGCTGTACTTGCGTCCCTCATTTTGCTCCCCTCATGAATGCCTTTGAATACGACTCTGGTGGTACAGACTCTTAAGGTCGGCCTGGACAATTCAAGACATAATACTTGTGTGTGATTTTGCTCAATATCCTGTCAATGCAGGATACCTCAGGGCTCGATTCAGGCAAATACATTCAATGGCAAGCTTTCCGTATGGCGATACGTATTCCGGCTTTCCCGGGCAGTATACTGTCCCTGGTCAAAGAATAAGGGGCGCTGTATGTCTCCACAAAACCCGGTCATCGTCATTCCCGGTATTACTGCTACAAGCCTGGTCGACGACTATCCGCTGAAAGTCGACGAAATCTGGACCATGGTGTTCAACAAGGAGTATGAGCGCGTCGCGCTACATCCCGACGATATGCGCTATGAGGCGGTGGGGCCAGCACACGTTACGGTCGGTCAGCCATTCCCTGTTTATGACGACCTGATCAGGGCGCTGCGGCATGAGTTGTCGCCGCGTGCCGATCAGCCGACACCAGTATTTGCCTTTCCCTACGACTGGCGTATGGACGTTCGTACCAGCGCGGCGAAGCTCGGTGCGTTTGTCGATGAGGTGCTCGCCAGAACGAAGCTCCTGCGACACTATGCGGATGCGGACGAACTGCAGGTCGACCTGGTGGGTCATTCAATGGGTGGCCTGGTTATCTGCGAGTATCTTTCGCAATTTGGCCGGCAGTCCAATATCGGCAAAGTTGCCACTATCGGCACGCCTTTTCTGGGCTCGGTTGAAGCCATTGTGAAAATCACGACCGGTATGAGCTTATTGACTGGCCCTGAGCCAAAAGAAAGGGAAAGAGAGGCAGCACGCGTGATGCCGGCGTTGTATCAGCTATTCCCCAGTTACGCCGATGCCGCAAAAAATACGCAAGGCGATAATGTAGACATGTTCGATTGCGCCAACATGCAAAGCAGTGTCGTTGACAGCCTGGCAGAATTTGTACGCATGTATTCAGTTTCGACGAGAAGTGGTGACCGTCGTTCTCAAGCAAAAAAAATCCTGAAAGACATGCTCGGTGGTGCGCGCCAGCATCGACAGACAGTGAACGATTTCAAAACATCCAGCGCAGCACTCACACAGTCGGACTGGCTGGCGATTATCGGTGTCGGTGAGAAGACCCGTGTCCAGTTGACTGTCGATCGAGACAGGCGCGGACCCTGGTTTATTATCGACGAGAGTCAGTTTGTTAATGAATTGGATGGAGAAAACCAGCGTTCCCAGCGTACGGGCGACGGTACCGTGCCTTTGCCAGGCGCATTACCGCCTTTTATCGCAACATCGAAGGTGGTCTGCGTAACCGAAGCCGATTTAGGCGCACTGGAACTGCGTGATCGATTGATGGTGAACCTCGGTGGTTTTCATGGCCTGCTACCGCGCATCAACCTGGTGCAGCGTTTGGTGACCAAACATCTGCAACCGGCGTATCGCGGCAGGGTCTGGGGTCGCAGGCTGCCGGGTTCGCGGTCGTGGAATCCGCCTTTGCCGGGACTGGCTGAAAAGGACTATTGAAGCAACGCGGGTAGTAGTATCTGGTTGGAATTTCCAAATACAGTTTGCTTTTCATGCAAACATCGCCCGCTGGGCGGGCTCCTACAAAGCCAATTAGCATTGTAGGAGCCCGCCCAGCGGGCGATAGCTAAGTACCGTCATTTTCATTCACCCGGTTGTCGTTCCGGTGAAACCCACCTGCTAGTTTTCCAACAATGGAAACCGGCCTGCAATTTTGTCACCGCTGAAATTCGCAACCCAGCCTTCCGGGTTATTGAAAAGCCGAATGGCAGTGAAGGTCGGGTTGGGTCCCATGTCAAACCTGTGTTTGGTGTTGGCTGGAACAGATATCAGGTCATCTTGCTCGCACAGCATTGAGTAAACCTAGTCGTCCGAGTGAATAACAAAAAGGCCGTGGCCGCGGACGAAGAATCGCACTTCGTCTTCGCCATGAGTGTGTTCGTCCAGGAACTTCTTGCGGAATTGGTCTTTTTCCGGGAGCAATCTCTATTCCAGGTCGGTTGGTGCCATCGGTGAGGACAAGAGATGCTCAAACTTTTCCCAGCGAGCGGCCTGATCAGCGGTGTCGCTTTCAATGTAGTTACGTACCATGTCTTTACCAAGATTGTAGTTGATAACGTAGCTTCGATACGTTTCGATAAAATCCGTTCGCTGGCGCGCACGCTCTGGCGACATCAGGGAGAATTCTATCAGCCACTGCTCAGCCTGATCGCGATCGAAATCTCCATTCAGGTAATCCCTGGCGGCCTCATTGCCCGCATAGTTAAGCCGGCCAAGCAACGCTTGCAGCTGGTAGTAACGGTCCGCCTCCTCAGGATCGAGCCCGGCCAGCGGAAACAGCACATCTCTCTCATAGGTTATTCGTTCGTTATCCGGGAAGGCCAGGTCGATGCCATAGTTGCCGCTACCCTCGGCAATGAGAGATTGTGGGCTGAACAGCGGGTACAGCGAAAACTCAAGCCAGCCTCGATCCTGGACCAGATTTTTTTCGAGGAGGGCATTGAACGTATGGTGTCCCGGATAACCTTCATGGCAGCCAAGGTCGACAGCGCGACTGATGAATATCGGCAGGTCGGTATTAATCTGTATCAGACTCTGTGCATTACCCTGATACCAGTTATAACCCGACCATGGCTTGTCATTGACGTATTCGAGACTAAACGACTCATTCTCGGGAAGATCTATATAAAGGAGCGTTCGGCGTCGGCATTCGGCGATGGCAGCATCGAAAACTTCTGCAAGACGTTCCTGCGGAATAACAAACTGATTCTGAAATTCGTTTACGCGAACGGACAATTCACCCTCGCCACCGACCAATGTATCGATATCGCCCAGAATTGCCCTGAAATATGCGGCATCGTGATCGGGCGCTGCGGTGCCAAATAACTGTCGGGATTCTTCATCAAAGGCCAGGGTCTCACCTCTGTTCAGTGCAATTCGTGTTTTCAGCGCCCCGAGGCGACCTATAAGTCCATCGATTCGCGCAGACTGCATTTCATCATTCTCTGCAGCGGCTATTGCTTGTTGCAGCTGTGCGTTCATCGTGGCGGATCGAACTTCTATCTCGTTGATGGACAGCTGTGCCTCGTTTGCAGATTCGCGAATGTCCTCCGGGCCGAAATACGCGTCCACGTGTGCGTCATCGTGCCAGCCCATACTGAGTTCGAGAAACAGGTACTCCCGAGCGAGCGTATCCAGATCGATGGCGACTGACTCCTTTTCAGGTGATTGGCCGGCTCCACAGGCAGCGATTGAAAACAGGGCAAAAATAATAGCAATTCGAAGTTTCATTACTCGGATCCGCGGCTAAACTACTAGCGGGACAGCATATCAGCGGCAGATGGAAGTTGGCCAAAAAATAAACCTGCATCGCGTGCGCTGGTCCAATATATTGTTCTGACCGGCCGACAACTGACAGATATGCAGACTATGCAAAAACAAATGACTCAATGGCTTATTCCCGTATTGCTGGCGATAGCGGCTGCCGGGGCGCTCTGGTATTACTGGGTTGCAGTCAACAGGTCGCCCCCTGAGCCCGCGCCGCCGCCGCAACCCGTTGCCCAGGAGCCGGTGGAATTGCCGGGTCCCCTGCATCCGATCCCTGAAATCCAGGTGGAACAGTCGGATAAACCGGATCTCATGCCATTGCCTTCGCTCGAACAGAGTGATGACTATTTTAAACTTGAACTGGTGGGAATTTTCGGCAACCTGATGGGAGAGTTGCTGGCAGAGTCGGGAGCTATAGAGAAGGTTGTCGCTACCGTGGACAACCTGCCACGGGATCATATTGCAGAGCGGATTCGACCGGTCGGCAGTATCGGTGGTCAGTTTGAGACTGGCGGTCAGGATGGCAGCGGCGGATTTTCCATCAGTCAGGACAACTATCGTCGTTACGATGAACTGGTCGCATTGGTGACCAGCGCTGACCTCAATGAAGTCGCGGATATGTACCAGCGGTTCTATCCATTGTTTCAGAGTGCGTACACAGAGCTTGGTTATCCGGACGGGTATTTCAACGACCGCCTGGTCGACGTCATAGATCACCTGTTGCGGACGCCGGAACCAGTGGGGCCGGTCGCGCTGGTCAGACCGCACGTGTTGTATGAATATGCGGACCCGGAACTGGAAGGTCTTTCCAGTGGCCAGAAACTCATGTTGCGCATGGGTAACGAACACATGGCCAGGATCAAAAAAATGTTACGTGAGCTGCGCCAGCTCGTTACGGATATTTGACGGTGTTGGCCTGACAGGCGTGTGAATTTGGTGTTGCACTCAAATTGTGGTGTGATGCCCTGACGAACAAAAATTAGCAGCCTGTTGAAAAACTTTGTTTTTCGATAGGCTGTGTACGGTACAGGGATGTACCGTCATTTTCGATGGCTGTAAGCCATTGAAAATGGGAGCAATTCGAAAACCACGTTTTTCGAATTGCGATGTTGAAAATACCATGGATGGTTTTTTCAACTGATTGCTAGAAACTGATTTTCGGGGGAATTTCATGAGAGTGTCGATTCTTGCGCTGCTGGCGCTTGGCAATATTGTCTTTGCTGCAGACGGCAGCATTCTTGGCTACGACGACACATCCAGTGCTGTACAGCGCGCAGCTGAAGCACGCATGGATAAGATGATTGATGCCAAAGAAATGGATGAGTGGCTGCGCCTGATGTCTGCGACACCCCATCACGTTGGCTCACTGGCGAGCAAAAAAAATGCAGAGTTTATCGCAGAGCTGTTTGAGTCCTGGGGTTATGACGTGGAAATTGCGGAGTACGAGATTCTGCTGCCCACGCCCAGGGTCAGAGAAGTTGAACTGCTCTCACCAACAAATTTCAGTGCGTCGTTAACGGAAGATTCGCTTGCCGAAGACGCGAGCACATCGGTACGTGAGAATCTTCTGCCCCCGTATAACGCGTTCTCGACTGATGGCGAAGTTGAGGGTGAGCTGGTGTTCGTCAACTATGGCATGCCAGCAGATTACGAAATTCTCGAGCGCTATGGCATCGACGTCACGGGGAAAATTGCGATTGCCAAATACGGCCGATCCTGGCGTGGCATCAAACCGAAACTGGCCGGGGAAAAGGGTGCGATCGGTACGATTATTTACTCGGATCCGGGTGACGATGGTTACGGTGCCGGGGATGTCTATCCAAAAGGGCCTTTTAAACACGAAAGCGCGGTACAACGAGGCTCGGTAATGGATATGCCGACTTACCCCGGTGACGTACTTACACCAGGGTATGGTGCTACGAAAAATGCGAAGCGGCTGAAAAGGGAAGACGCGCCTACAATAACCAGGATTCCTGTCCTTCCGATGTCATATCGCGATGCGTTGCCACTGCTTTCCGCCATGGGCGGCGAGGTTGTACCCGGTGAATGGCGCGGCGGTTTGCCGATCACGTACCACCTCGGTCCCGGCCCGGCGCGGGTGCGTTTAAAGGCGGAATTCGACTGGAATATGGTGACTGCCTATAACGTGATCGCGCGCCTCGAAGGCAGCCAATATCCGGACGAGTGGGTTATTCGTGGTAATCATCATGATGGCTGGAATCACGGTGCGGCTGATCCTCTGTCCGGCCTGGTTGCCACACTTGCCGAAGCCAAAGCAGTCGCAGAGCTCGCAAGATCCGGCAAACGTCCATTGCGTACTGTTATTTATGCAGCCTGGGATGCCGAAGAGCCAGGCTTAATCGGCTCGACTGAGTGGGCGGAGCATCATGCAGATGATTTGCGAGAGCATACAGTGGCCTACCTGAACACAGACGGGTCGGCCCGCGGCTTCATTGGTATCGGCGGCAGTCACGTTCTGGAGCGTTTCTTTAACCAGATTATCGAAGAGGTTGATGACCCGGTCTTTTCAGTCACGCTAAAAGAACGGCGACGCGCTTATGACATGCTAAACGGCACAGATGATAAAGCCAAAGCAGAGGCACGGGATCGCGAGGACCTGAGAATTTATCCAATGGGGTCCGGTTCTGATTACACCCCTTTCCTGCAGCACCTCGGCATTGCATCGGCGAATCTTGGCTTCGGTGGCGAAGCGGCCGGTGGCAGCTATCACACGCTGTACGATACGTATGAGCATTTTACGACCTGGAAAGATCCCGGGTTGGTCTATGGTGCGACACTCGCCAAAGTTACTGGTCGTGCCACACTACGCCTGGCAAACGCACCACGGTTGCCGTTTGAGTTCATGGGTTTGGTGGACAACGTGGCCATGTATGTCGATGAAATTGAAGCGCTGGCTGATGGCATGCGTGAGGCGACGGCAAACAACAATAAGCTGATCACGGATGGTATCTACGCCGTTGCTTTGAATCCAAACAAGGAGTTTGGGCCACCGACAGAGAAAGCACCCGTTCCACATTTTAATTTTGCGTCGCTCAAGAATGCGCTAAGCCGATTGGAAACAGCGGCTATCGCCTTTGATTCATTGGCGGCAGCGCATTCAGACACATCGGAGGAAATCAATAATTTGCTGTATACCAGCGAAAGATTATTGACTCGTGATGCCGGTCTCGAGGGCCGAACTTGGTACAAACATCATATTTATGCGCCTGGTTTTTACACCGGTTACGGCGTCAAGACAATTCCGGGTGTGCGTGAAGCGATCGAGCAGCGCGAGTTCGAAAAAGTCGCACCACAAATGGATATTGCTGCAAGCGTACTGAACGACATGGCCGAGAGGATTGAGTTGCTGAGCAGCAAGATTGGCGGAGATTAATCGTGACAACAGGAAAAATTACCACGCTGATTCTTCTGTTAATCGCCGGCCAAGGTGCACTCGCCGATAGCTTAGCGGATATTCCGGACGGTGCTCAGGCGGTTTCTCTTTCAGGCGGAGCGCTGTTTGCGGCCGCTCCCGGGCAGGCGACGCTGGAAAGACTGGCGGCAGCAAGAAAGAACTACGACGATAAACCGCACGATGCAGACAACATCATCTGGTATGGCAGAAGAACTGCATATGCTGGAGACTATCGCGGCGCAATCGAAATTTTTTCGACGGGTATCGACGAGTTTCCGGACGATGCACGGATGTACCGGCATCGTGGACATCGCTACGTGTCAATTCGCGAAATCGACAGAGCGATCGAGGATCTTGAGCATGCTGCACAGCTGATTGAGGGTACGGAAAACGAAATTGAGCCCGACGGTTTGCCAAACGCGCTGAATGTTCCCATCAGTAGCCTGCATGGCAATACCTGGTATCACCTTGGGCTGGCCTACTATCTGAAGCATGATTGGCCAAATGCTTATCGTGCCTACAAAGCCGGCTTCGATGCCGGGCGCAACGACGATAATCGCGTATCAACGACACACTGGCTTTACATGATCCTGCGCAGGATGGGCAAGCACGAAGCGGCGAATGAGGTTCTTGAAGTCATTACTGCCGATATGAACGTCATAGAGAATACGGTGTATCACAACCTTTGTCTTTTTTATAAAGGCGAAATTACGCTTGAAGAAATGTTGGGAGATGATGCGGACAGCTCGACGGGCGCGGCTGCGGCATACGGTATCGCCAACTGGTACTACTACAACGGTGATAAAACAGAGGCGCAGGCGCGCCTTGAATCATTGCTGGCGACAGACAGCTGGAGTGCATTCGGTTTTATCGCGGCCGAAGCTGATCTGGCCGCCAGGTAAGGCAATTTGTTGAGCAGCAAAATATGAGTGCAATAAGAAATTCATTTTGCTGGATGATATTTGTCGGGTTTTCTGCATTGATACTTGTCGCATTATTCAAGGAATCTCAAGAATCCCCGGCGGTATCGTAACAATCAAAGAACGAACACCCCAATATCGTATTCGTGCTGGTTGATGATCTGCGTTGGGATGAAATCAGCGCGGCAGGACACCCATACGTCAAAACGCCCAACATTGATCGCATCGCCAGTGAGGGTGCGTATTTTACCAATGCATTTACTACGACACCATTGTGGTCGCTGGCGCGCGCAACTTTCCTAACCGGCCCCAATCCGCATGCCAGCGACATTTCAAACACTTGGCACTCTTTGGAACTTTAAACTTATCCTGTGCTCCAGGCTCGTGGCTGGCGCATGCCGGAAATTCTACAAGCCTGCCTGGTATAGCCGTAAGGGAAAAGCTGAAAAAACCGACGTCGGGCCGCTTTCGAAGATTCTGTATGGCAATCCCCGAGGTGCCGGAACACAAACCGGGCATCAGCAGCAATGCCGTGAGTTTCCAGATACTCGCGCATAAACCTGAGAACGGTCCAATGATCTTCGTTGAGTTCAATACCTTCTTGCTCGGCGAGCCATTTAGCAACCACGCATGACCAATCATCGGGATCGACCAAATAGCCAGCTTCATCGAGGAGGACTTTATGACCGCCAATCTCTACGCTGGAAATTTTGTCCGGGAGTGTACGCATATCTTCAACACCTTACTGAGCTACTATCAGGACCGCGCACGATACGCTAACAAGCGTAAAACCTTGGTGCAAGTATGCCCTGCCGACAATTTTCACAAGTTACACGTCGGTCCTTTCGTACGAACAGGATGGTAAGAAAAGCCGTCTATGACTTTGCAGGGATCGTCATTTGAAAAGGGTTGTTGATGATGATCGATACACAGAGGCGCTGCAGAAAACGCCGGCAGAGCCTGCAAGGTTACTACGTTTGACTTCCTGATCCCCGGCGACGTATCCGCCGCAACAATGTTGCTGCGCCGCCGGCGGTAAACACACGCAAGTATCGATTTGACATCACGTTACCAACCTCACGATAAACGATAAAAAGCCCGCTGGCGATAATGATCAGCCCCCCGGTTATGACCCATTTATCGGGCACCTCATCCCAT
Source organism: uncultured Woeseiaceae bacterium (assembly GCA_964403695.1). GTDB lineage: Bacteria > Pseudomonadota > Gammaproteobacteria > Steroidobacterales > Woeseiaceae > SZUA-117. Next base: position 32,332 of record CAYOHF010000005.1, read on the forward strand.
ATCCAGTAACCAGCCGCTGCAGCGCCAATTAGTGCGGTGTACTCGAACGGTGCCAGTAGTGATGGAGGCGCACGTCTGTATCCACCAATAATGCCAACCCATGCAAGTGCCGAACAGAGCCCGGCAAGCAGAAAAAACAACCAGCCGTTAGCTGTCGGTGCGGTGTAGTTGCCAGGCAGCATAAATGCAGAAACGAGCAAGGGCCCGGTAACAACATAGATGGAAAGTGAAAAACTCGACTCTGTCGCTGCCAGTTTGCGTGCCGTTAGGGCCAGCCCCGAGTAGCAAAGCGCCGCAATAATGATGCCAATTGCAGCTGGCGTGATCATTCCCTCACCCGGACGTAAAACGACAAGGACGCCCGCAAAGCCGATAATAACGGCTAGCCATCGACGCCATCCCACATGTTCACCGAGAAAAGGTACGGATAATGCGGTGACCATCAACGGCGCAGTAAAGGCGATGGTCAGCGCATTGACCAGTGGCATACGCGATAATCCATAGAAAAATCCAAACATTGCCCCGGTAGCGAACAGGGTGCGTAACAGGTGCCACTTCCAACGCTTGGTGATCAGCGCTCCGTACCCACCGTACCAGCGTGCAGACAGGAGGAAAAACATCACGCCAAAAATGCTGCGCAGAAATACGAACTGTTGCAGCGAGTAATCTACCAGCAGCCACTTCGCACAAAGATCGAGGCCAAGACCGGCTGTAACGCCAAACAACAGATAAGATACTGCGGTGCCGAAATGATCGTTCGAAGAATGAGTTGTTTCGTTCATTGTTTCCTGCAGCAAAAAGCAGCTGCGCTGTCATTATTTAGCAATAGTCGATAGAGCGTTCAGCCAGCGTTCAGAAAACCGCCGCGAAGGTTCAGCTTCGATTCATCGTGTGTGTTCTCTAATAGCACCAAGCATGATTATTGTGCGTTAGAGGTGATCAGGATGTCTACAAAATTAGAACGAAGTGTTACGGGCTTGATTGGAGCAAAGCTGTTAGTTGGCAGTCTGCTGACATTCATTGTTACCGCTGCGACTCTGGCATCACCGGAGGGCGCAGTTGGTACGTCGGCTGAGGATCCTCGTTCCTCTGTGTCAAGCCACACTATCCGCGGTGGCCGCGACAATCCAACGGTACAAAACAAGACTACGGAGGAGTACCGCACACTCGAAGTCACAGGCGAGAGAAGCAGGTCCGGTACACGGGCTGGTTTTGCGAAGCCCGGTGCAGGTTCAAGTTCCGCACAGAGCACGAGTTTTGACTTCTGGATCTATGATGCTGATGTACAGCTGTTTAACGATGACGACAACGACGGTTTCTTCCACGGCGTGGATCTGCTGTTTGATGCGGATACAATCTATAGCGACGCCGATGTCTACGCCGTTTTGTACCTGAGTTTAGACGGCGGCCCCTGGAACGAATACGCGGTGACCGAGGATTTCACGATTTTCGGCAGCAGCAGCTCTGATGAGTACGTTCTCGTTACTGAATTGATGTCAGGCTACCCGACTGGTGATTACGATTTACTCATTGAGCTGTTTGATGCATTCGATGGCGCATATGTCGCGAGCTATGGTCCGGACGAAACATCCGCACTCAGCTTCCTGCCGCTCGAGGACTTCAATCGCGACGAGCCGGTTCAGGAGGTGGTGATCATCGAGAGCCACGGCGGTGGCGGGTCCCTCGATGGCTGGTTGCTCAGCTTCCTGATTTTGGTTTTGCTGATCAGCGCAAGCAGAAAAATCTGGCGCCACAGGAACGATGCGCTGGTCAGGATCGATTCGCCAGCGCCAGTTTGGCGAACGGGTTCCGATTCAAATCGGTAATCTGGAGTGTTGTTGGAAAACCCAGGAGTGAGGCTTCAAACGGATTGTTAGTTAATCAGCTTATCTATCTGCAACTGGCGAACAATTGCTTCGGCTTCCTCACGCAATACCTGATCCATGCTGGCTTTTTCAAAACAGGTAGATTGAATCGTCCAGATTCGCTCGCCGCTCGCGGCGTTGTAGAGGCTTGTGATCACGACGACTGTATGCGCCAGCTTGACTGAATCAGGCTCCTTTAGCTCACGGTGGTCATACAGAAAAAAATCAATTGGGTCACCGCCGCGGCACTCCGAGAGTGTCTTGATCTGTCCGGGTTTCACGTCAACCCTGGTGTCCACACTGGCAACGTGCGTTATCAGCAGCCCATCAGATTCGGTGTTTTGAGCAGCAATATTTATTTCTTCCTGTAAAAGAGGTTTTTCCAGGCCAGTTTCCAAATAGGCTGCGGCCGCGCCGATTCCTGCTGAAGTAAGATTTTCAGTGATAAGTTCTTCCAGGCGGCGCCGGCTGTTGTCATCATTAGCGACTGCGACAACGAGCAGGCGCTGAAATTGCTGCCTTACTGCCGATGAACTGTCGTGCAGTTTGATGACCTCCGTTTGCTTGGCGCACCCTCCGGTGATGAGCAAAAGTGCCGTAAATGCCGCTAATAATGATCGCGGAATATTCACAATATCTCCGGTCGTTAGTGAAATCACAATCGTATATACAAGATGCTACGACCTGGACCGGCGCGGACAATGGGTACTTACACGTAGAAAGCTGCCAGGTGTCGAACGACCGGCAACAACAGACTGCATATTCCTGTCTCCTCACGAGCCGTGCTCTCTTTGCCTGTCTGCGATCACCTGGGCCAGGTTCGATAATTTTTGTTAACTGTTCCGTTATGCGGATAGGTCAGGCACTTTCAATAATCCGCATCACCTCAGGATTCTGCAGGGAGTCTTTGCGATCAAAGATGGAAATCATGTACGAGAGAACATTTTTTGGACAAGTCACAGCATTATTGACATGATTTCTGAGTTGGATACAGAGTCGAGAACATCCTGCCTCGACCGGGTTGAGGAATTGGTGGCACTTTATGCGGGCCTGTCCTATATCTATCAACGATCGAAAGCGGGTACTGAGATATCGCTAAGCTGAACGTGGAGGTCACTTGACGCCACGGCAGACAATCGCGGCAAGATGCCGCTCCCACGAAAATAGCGAAGAATCCGTGGGAGCGGCATCTTGCCGCGAATGCGCCACACATCGCTTGTGCCGCCAACCCGATCAACTATCTGATTAAGGTCCACAAAGCTTACCGACGTTTCTGGATCAACCGCTTATACAACGGAATCAGCCGCGTCAGTTCCAGTACCCTCTCGCCGTGCGGTGCGCATGACTTTTCGACCCCATGCTGCAAGCGTATCGAAGTAGGCATACAGCGCTGGTACGACCAGCAGAGACACGACCGTCGAGAACGCCAATCCACCGATGATAGCTCGCGCCATCGGGAAATAGGGCGGTCCGTCACCGCCGATCTGCGTTGTGCTGACGGCCAGTGGCGCCAGACCGACGATCGTTGTTGCCACTGTCATGAGAATGGGTCGTAGTCGATCTCGGCCGCCTTCAATGATTGCCTTGTTACGTGGCATACCGTCCTGGCGAAGATTATTGATGTGATCTACCAGCACAATTCCGTTATTTACGACCACGCCGATCAGAATCATGATGCCGATGGATGCCATGAAAGAGAAGGTCGTGCCGGTTGCGGCGAAGAACAGGAAAACGCCGAAGACTGAAAAGACGATCGAGCCGAGAATTATTGAGAACGGGAATAGCAGGGATTCAAAAAGTGCTGCCATAACCAGGAAAATACAGGCGATACCCAACAGGATGTTTGTCAACATCATTTGCTGGGTTTCGTCTTCACGATCGAAACCACGGCCGAATTTCCAGTTATATCCCGGTGGTAGATCAAATTCATCCATCAGGCCTTCTATTCTCGGCCGCACCGAATCGAGACTTTCGTCTTCCGCAAGATTAGCCGACAGAATAACGGCAGTCTGGCGGTCAGTACGCCTGATTGATGCGGGTGATGTACTGATGCGGAAATTGGCGACTGTGCCGAGCGTAATACGTTGTCCGTCCGGCGTGTAGAGTGGCAGATCAGCAAGCTGATCAATACTTTGTTTGTCGCTTTCGCGGAATGCCAGGCGTACCGCAACTTCGCCCATGTCACCGCGAAACTCACGCAGATTCTGGCCGCGCATCGCAATGCCGATGGCATCGGCGATCTCCTTGGCCGTCAGTCCGTTCGCCGCGGCCCGTACCCGGTCAATGCTGACTCGCACCTCGCGGTCGCCCAGTTCTGCATCTGAGCGAACATCCTGTAATCCTTCAACGGACGACAACAGGCGCAAGACGTCTACACCTATCTCGTTCAGACGTGCAGTTGAATCTCCGGAGATCTGCAGGCTGAAGCCATCGCCGCCACCTTGCTGCTCGAACGAAAAACTGGGTTTGCCAATAGCGATCACTGGCAGGTTCTCTTCAATTCTCTTGACAATATCAGCCGTGGAGAGTGTCGCCTCGTCATCCTCGGTCAGCAGAATCACCGTGCTCGCATTGCCCTTTTCGTAGTAGCTGTAAACCGATCGGATATTGAACGCTTCCTGATGCTCGAACAGATACTCCTCAATGGTGTCCACTGCGGCTTCAACGCGCTCCAGTGGATGTTGACCTTCTATGTGCAGCGGCATATGCAAACGCCGTCCGGAGTCCTGTGGAAATGCATCGAACTTGACCAGCTCCAGTATCAGTGGCGAGATGCCGATAGCACAGATCAGCAGGATGCCGCCAAATGTCTTCCAGGGGCGAGTCAGAATCCAGCCCAGGCTTGCTACGTAACGATTGGTCAGCCTGGTGATCAGTGCGCCGGGTTTTGGTTCCGGTGGTGGTGGAATACGCGCCGCGAGCATTGGTACCAGGGTTTGTGCTATCAGAAGCGAGGCCAGCAGCGCTACAATGATAGTGATTCCAACGTGCGTCATGAAAACCGATATGTCTGTTTTCGCGCCAAACATAATCGGCACAAAAACGATTATCGTTGTCAGGGTCCCGGCAATGACGGCCATGCCGACTTCCTGCACGCCTTTCAATGTCGCCCGGACCGGATTCGACGGGTCCAGGGCTCGCTGACGAAACACACTTTCGGTGACGACGACAGCATTATCCACCAGCATACCGATCGCCAGCATCAGGCCCATCATCGTCAGCATATTCAGACTCAGACCGGCAAAGTAGAGCGCGCCAAGCGTAATCAGCAGTGAAAACGGGACCGATGCAGTGACGATCAAAGTCGTCATGAAGTGACGCAGAAACAGATAGAGAACCAGGATTGCCAGCAAGCCGCCGATCATCCCTGCGTTCAGCAGATCACTCAATGAACCGCGAACGCTGTCGCCCTGATTGTCCAGATCAAAAATATTGATGCCTTGCATTTGCGGCAACCGGCCAATTTTTTCGACTTCGGCCATGACCCGATCGGTCACCTCGACCATGTTCGATCCGGTGGATTTGCTGATCGCCACGCCGATCGCATATTCCCTGTCGAGATGCCGGCCATATTCCCGGTCAGGGCTACGCAGCTCCACATCGGCTACATCACTCAGACGCAGGCTCTCATCGTCAATGACGAGGTTGCGAATATCTTCTATGGACTGGAATTCGCCTCGCGGTCGAACACTAAAGCGTTGTCCGTTGTCAGTTATACGTCCCGCGCTTACTGCGAAATTGCTGCGGTCGAGTAACTGCCGGAGGTCATCGATATCGATGCTGTGCGCAGCCAGCCGATCGGAGCTCAGAAGTATGCGAATTTCCCTCGGTTCGACGCCGTGTAACGCGACCAGGGAGACACCCTCAATACGCTCAAGGCGCCTCTTCAACAAGCGGTCAAGCATGTCATAGCTGTTCGAGAGATCCCGGCTGCTGGAAATTCTCAGCTCCAGGATAGGCTGGTCGCCGAGCGACCCCGTAAAAATAAAGGTGCGCCTGATATCAAGTGGTAACTCGTGGCGAATGCCATCGACCTTGGCACGGGCTTCGATACCTTTCGATCCCATGCTTTCATCCCAGCCGAATTGCAGAAACACCTGCGCCATATTCTCGGTTGATGACGAGAACATTCGTTCGACCCCGGACAAAGTCGCCAGCGCTTCCTCGACCGGTCGCGTTATTAGTTTTTCAATTTCCTCGGGTGTTGATCCCTCGTACGGAATCTGGATAAATATTCCAGGAAACTCGATGTCCGGGAATTTCTCCAATGGCAGAAGCCGGGTCGCGATGATACCGATAAGTGCCAGCGCCACGAACAATACTACTGTCGTGACGGGCCGATTTAGCGCTATTTCCGTGTGTTTCACTAGCAGGTCTCCCTAGCCCGGACTAGCTGGCCGCAGGTGCCGGAATTGCACGGTCACTTGAGGCACTGGCCGGCCACTTCTTACGATCGAACAGCGAATAAACGACCGGTATGACGACAAGCGTCAGCAGAGTTGACACGAGCAGGCCGCCGATAACAGTAATGGCCATCGGCGTCCGAACTTCAGCACCTTCACCAAAACCTATCGCCATGGGCAACAGGCCGAGCGCGGTAGTCAACGTCGTCATAAGGATGGGCCTCAACCTGGCCTGTCCGGCTTCCATTATTGCAGCAATTTTTTCAACGCCTTGTGCCTGCAGCTGATTGATCAGGTCAACCAGTACAATGGCATTGTTCACAACAATGCCTGCCAGCATGATGACGCCAATGAAAGCAACCACGTTGATCGTGGTGCCTGTCAGGTAGAGCGCAAGTACCGCACCGACCAATGCAAGCGGAATGGTGAAAAGAATAACCAGCGGATGAATGAGCGATTCAAATTGTGATGCCATAACGAGGTAGACAAGAAAAATTGCCAACGCCAATGCAAACTGCATTGAGCGAAACGAGTTCTGCATTTCTTCATTCTGGCCGGAAACCATCGCGGTAATGCCGGATGGCATTGGCGTCCTGTCGATGATTGCGCTCGCAGTTGCAACTGCAGTTCCAAGATCACCATAAGCAAGATTTGCTGTGATGACAGCCACACGTTCCTGCGCTATCCGGCGCACTTCTGCCGGACCACGAGCAACCCGAATATCAGCGACCGCTTCGAGCGTAACCGGTCTCTCTGCCGCCGGATTTACGATTAGCTTTCGAATTTCGTCAATGCTGGCCTGGCGTGTGTCAACGCTCTTTACCAGCACATCGATTTTCTTGTCTCTCCAGGTATAACGGGTCGCCAGCTCACCACGCACGTTCGCCACAACCCTGTCGGCTATCTCTCTGACGGTGAGTCCTAACGCCGCTGCGCGTTCCTGATCGAATAGAATCTGGATTTCCGGATTACCCGACTCGATGGTTGTTTTGATATCGGTGTATCGATTCGTGGCCGCCAGTTCACTCAGCAGGGTCTGGCTGACTGATTCCAGGCCGGCGAGATCGAATCCGGAAATCTCGATTTGCAGGGGACTTGCAAATGTCATGAGTGCTGGGCGGCTGAACTCGTATTGCACGCCCGGTAACATCGCGAGTTCCTGTCGCATGGTATCCATCGCAGCGTCTTCTTCGACGCGTCCGGCACCAGACTTCAAGGTAATACTCAGCGTGCCGGTATTTTCTCCGGAGTCGACTGGGTTGGCATCAAGTCGATTTCCGGTACCGGCAACTGAGTAACTGAGCTCCACATTATCGATGTCGCTGGTGACGCTCTGCGCCACCTGGATTGCACGATCGGTCTCCGCCAGCGGAGCTCCGGGTGCAAGTCGCAGGTCGACACTAAACTCGCCTTGCGACAACTGAGGAATAAGTTCTGTTCCCAATCGTGGGATAAGCAGCATCGTTGCAGCGAATATTGCTGCTGCGCCGGCAACGACAACCGCTCGATGGCCAAGAGACCAGCGCAGCAGCGGCATGTAGCCCTTTGCGGCTACGCGGTACAGTCGTTGCATTAACTGCGAAGGTAACCAAAGGATGGCCCAGAAAAGCCACCTTATGCCAGTGAATGCGAAGCCCAGCAGGCGCACAACAAATGCGACACCGCGGGTGAACCTGTTGGGTGCAGACTCCTCTCCAGCCTCGACGTAGCGCGTTCCGCTACCAAGAGCTGCAAGCATTGGAATTAGTGTCAGTGCAACAATCAGTGAGAAGACCAGTGCAAAGGTGACGGTCAGGGCCTGATCGCGAAAAAGCTGCCCGGCAATACCGCTAATAAATACCATCGGAAAAAAGACGGCGATTGTTGTGAGCGTTGACGCCACGACGGCGGCCGATACTTCGGCTGTGCCTTTGCGTGCGGATTCCAGGATTCCCTGGCCCTGCTCGCGCTTGCGGACGATATTTTCCAGTACGACAATTGCGTTGTCGACCAGCATGCCGACGGCGAGCGCTACCCCGCCAAGCGACATGATGTTGAGCGAGACATCGTATGAATACATGAGCAGGAATGTGCCAATCACCGAAACGGGTATCGCGACAGCGATGATCGTTGTGGCTCGGGCATCTCTGAGGAAGCCGTACAAAACCATAATTGCCAGCAACCCACCAATGAGCGCGGCTGACGTTACTTGCTGAATCGCGGCGGATATGAATTTTGATTGATCGTAGATTTTGACGAGTTCCAGGTTGTCCGGGAGCGATTCACGAATTTGCTCCAACCTGCGCTCGACCCGTTTAGCGACCTGCACAGTGTTTGCATCGCCTTCCTTGTAGACAGCCAACTCGACCGACTCACGGCCCTTTACGCGTGTTATGGCTTCCCGTTCCTTATATCCACGCGCAACGGTAGCCACGTCACGCAAGTAGACCGGGCGACCTTCGACTGTGGCGATGATTGCATCCGCAAACTCTGCAACTGATTGAAACTCGTTAATCGTTCGAACGAGAAATCTTTGTGTGCCTTCCTCCAGGCGTCCGCCGGACAGGTTTACGTTCTCCGCGCGGATTCTCTGAGCGATTTGATCAATACTTAGCCCAAGCTGTGAGAGTTTTTGCTGGTCTACCTGGATTTGAATCTCGTCTTCGAGCCCGCCGCTGACTTTTACCGCGGCCGTTCCCTCTTCGGCTTCCAGGTCATTTTTTATTCTGTCTTCCGCGAGCCGGCGCAGCGCCTTAAGGTTGGCCTCGATCGCGGTGGCATCTGTTGCAGTGGAGCTTTCATCTTTCTGCAGCAGCCCCAGGCGCATGATGGGTTCTGATGATGGGTCAAAGCGCAGCAACAACGGGCGTTTGGCCTCGAGCGGTAACTCGATGATGTCTATTTTCTCCCGCACATCGACACCGGCAATGTTCATGTCGGTGCCCCACAGGAATTCCAGCGTGACATCGGACTGTCCCGACCTCGAGACTGACCGAACAAGACGTACATTGCGAATGACGCCGACCGCTTCTTCGATCGGTTTGGTCAATAGATTTTCGACTTCCACCGGCGCAGCACCAGTCAACTCTGTGCGTACCGTAATCGTCGGATATGAAATGTCGGGCAGAAGATTCACTTTGAGACGCGACAAAGACACCATGCCGAAAAGCACGATGGCGACTGTAAACATCATTATTGTGACGCGGCGTTCCGTTGCTATTTCAATCAGTCGTTGCATGTGGGTTTCTTGTAGTCAGACTATCGATGACAGTTATTCAGGTGAAGATTCGTTATCGTCGGCACTGGTCGTCGTTACAGGCGCGTTGATTACGGAAATTTTCGAGCCATCTTTCAGGCTGGTTTGGCCGACCACAACAATTTCGTCTATGTCATCCAGACCCTGCAGGACTTCGATCCGCCCGCTTTCAGCATATCCGGTGCTAATCAAGCGCCGCTCGACAACGCCTTCGCTGACAACAAAGACGGATGATTGCCCTGCGCTCTCGACGATGGCGCTGCGCGGAATCTGCAGAGCATTGGCGCGCATGTCAAAGACAATACCGATGCGACCGAACATGCCGGGTTTCAATCTTCGGGAGTCGTCGGATACCTCGATGCTAATCTTGAAGGTACCGGTTTCAGGATCAACGATCGGACTGATGCGGACGACGACAGCTTCGAAACTTGCGCCTGAGAGTGCATCCACTTCGATTATCGCTTTCTGGCCAGGTTCGATGCGCCTATATTCTCTTTCCGGCACATGCAGGTAAGAGATAAGCGGTTCCAGGCTGGTTACTTTGAAGGTTTGCTCATTAATGTCGATCGTGTTGCCGATTTTAATGAATCGCTCCGATATCACACCATCGATTGGCGCCCGAATCTCCGTGTATCCGAGCTCCAGCGTTGCAAGATCATAAGTTGCCTGCAGGGCCTCCATTTCGTAGCGGATTTTCTCGAAGTCGCCCTCGCTGATCAGACCCTTGTCCTTTAGATCGACGTTGCGCTGGTGGTCGCGCTGCAACTTCCTGAGATTTGCTTCGGCTTGTTGCTTCTCCAGGCGCAGGCGATCGCCGTCGAGGCGTGCGAGGATCTGACCGCTGCGGACATCGTCGCCTTCCTCGGCGAAAAGTTCTCGCACCTCTCCGCCTACCTTGGCGATCACGGTGGCATCGGCAAAAGCTTCAATCGGTGCCGTACCGGAGTAAACGGCATAAATGTCACCGCGAGTTGGTAACGCGGTTTCCACGGGGATGGCAGGGCTTTCATCGTCTGCAGACTCGGCTGCAACTTCTTCATCGCCCTGCTGGCACGAAGCAAGCATGACTGTAGCTAATACCAAACCCGGCAATAACCGTCTCGGTGTCATTACAAATTCCTTTTGATCTGCTGTATCCATCTGGTGTGGACTGGTTTCTGAACGATCAATTAACCCGCAACAGACGTCCCGACCTGGATGCTTGCGAGTACTTTGCTGCCATCACGCAGGCTGCGCTGACCGGCAACGATAATCTGCTCATTTGGGGTAAGGCCATCGAGTACTTCAACGCGGCCATTCGATTCAATTCCGGTAACAATAGTGCGCCGTTCAGCCGCACCATCCTTGACAACATAAACGACAGTTTGGCTATCTTCACGAACCAGTGCTGCGACTGGAATTAGCAGCGCGTCAACATGCTTTTCATAAGCGATATCAAATCGAGCAAACATACCCGGGGCGAGCAGCGCTGCCTTGTTATCTATATATGCCGTAGCGCGAAATGTGCCGTTCCTGGCATCGACCGTCGGGCTTATACGCTCGATAGTAGCTGCGAATGTAATTCCCGGCGACGCGTCGACGTGAATTTCTGCGCTGTCGCCTGCAGAGATTTTCGCCAACTCACTTTGTGGAATTTTGAGATAGGCAACTAACCTGGAGGTGTCAGTGACCCTGAATGTCGAATCGCTGATCGCAACATGCTGACCGATTTTTATGTCACGTGCAGAAACAATGCCGGAAATTGGTGCGCGAATTTTCGTGTAGCTGTAATTGAGGCGTTTCAATTCGTAGCTGGCGCTGAGCGCGGCCATGTCGAAGTTCAGTCCCTCGACCGAAGCTGCACTAACCAGCCCCTTTTCCTGCAAACTGACGAAACGCTCATACTCGTTGCGGACCTTATCCAGCGAAGATTTTGCCTGCAGCATCTGTAAACGCAATTTTTCCCCGTCTAGCCCGGCAAGAACCTGCCCCGCCACAACCCGGTCGCCTTCTTCCACAAAAAGCTGGGTCACCTCGCCATCAACCTTGGCAAGAACAGGCGCCTCCGCGTCAGAAGTGATCGCCGTTGTGGTGTGATAGGTAGCGAAAATGTCGCCTGTGCTCGCCGCTTCAACGGCAACGGGCATGGCGGCTACGCTGAGCTGAACATCGCTGCTGGCGTCGTTCGTGACTTTCGCATCGACGTCGCCACAGCCACTCAGACCAATCATGAGAGTTGCTGCGAAAGAGCCGATGGCAATAACTTTAAAATTCATTTGTCTTCCCGGAGGCCGGTCAGTCGGCCAGTTGAGCCATATAGTGTTGTAGTTAAGTATAACACTAGATAACTATAACGCAAGATCGTAACCAACATTTTGGAAATCATGTTATTCCTCGCAATTTCAGTTAGTTAAAGAAATTCCAAAGTTGAAATGAGATCAAAATCGGGTTCTGCTAAGGGCTCTGGGCGACAAATTTTGCCAGATCGCCCATATTGCTGCCTGTAGGCTGTATTACTTGCAGGGCCGGAAAAGATCTCACTCTGTGCATCTTCAGTTGTTAGATGCACGCCGCGTGCTTTTGGATTAAGCAGCTATGCAAGGCAGATGGAATTAAAAGCCGGGCTGGCGGGCATCACTTGCCGAAGAGGCCGCGAATTGGGTAATGACCACCAATACATTCTACGAAACTGCGCGTGCAGCCTCGCCTTTGCGTATCTCGCGGCGAGCCGCTAGTCGCGCTGATACCCTGGCTTGAATCATTAGCAGGCTGGGGGTCAGGAATAACGTCAAAATTGTCGCAAAAGCCAGGCCGCCAGCAACTGATGACGACAACTGAGTCCAGTACTGTGTTGACGGTGCGCCGATCGAAACATCACGATTCACCAGGTCAATATTGAGCGCAAAGACCATCGGCAACAATCCAAGAATGGTGGTGACCGTAGTCAACAGAACAGGGCGCAGGCGTACCGCGCAAGTTCTAACAATCGCGTCGAACGCTTCATTGCCGCGTTGGCGCAAAACGTTATACGTATCGATAAAAACAATATTGTTATTGACTACAATTCCTGCCAGCGTAATTACACCCACACCACTCATCACGATACCAAAGGGTTTATTCATGATGAGGTGGCCGAGCAGAACACCCCCGGTTGAAAATACAACGGCAGTGAGAATCAGGAACGCCTGGAACAGGCTGTTGAACTGAGTAACAAGAATTATGGCCATCACAGCAATAGCAATCATCATCGCTTTGCCGAGGAAAGCTGATGCTTCGTTTTCTTCTTCGTTGCCGCCGCGGAACACGACGCTCACGTTTGGATCTATATCCAGAAACGGCAACAGCTCACTCATCTCTGCAACAATGTCTGCGTCAAGAAATCCCTCCTGCACATCAGCATCCACACGCATCGTACGCCGCATATCCGTTCGTTGAACCGTGCTGACCTTGTTGGCCGGAACTCGTTTGACAAAATTACTGATCGGCACGAGGCCATCTTTAGTCGGAATTCGTAACTCATCGATCTGTGCCAGGTTGCGGCTGGAGTAGGGATAGCGAACCCGAATATCAATCTCGTCCTCGGCATCGTCGGGGCGATATTCGCCGATTTTGATACCGTTGGTTACCAATTGAATCATGCTGCCAACCAGCGTGATATCCGCGCCAAATTTTGCGGCCTGTGCCCTGTCGACCTGAATTTGCCACTCGATACCCGGTAACGGGCGAGTGTCTTCTATGTTTAACAGGCCATCAATAGATTCCAGCGCTGTTCGGACCCGGCCGGTTGCTTCAGCGAGAATTGCGGGCGAACGTGATGACAATTCGATCTGAATCGGTTTGCCTTGTTGGGGGCCATCATCAGGCTTGCGTGCCTGGATGGAAATTCCAGCCAGTCCGGCAACACTCGCACGTACTTCTTTCAATATTACGTCTGCCTTGCGACGTTCATCCCACTCGACAAAATTCAGCGTAATCGAACCTATCAGATCCTCTGCTGCGTCACGGCCCGCGCCGCCGGTTTTTGTATAGACACTTTCAACCTCGTCAAGGTCCAGCACATAGGCCTCAACCTGTCGCACAAGAAAATCTTTTTCATCAATTGAAAGATCGCCGCGGGCGCGAATATCTATGTTCGCGAATTCAGGTTCTATGTCGGGAAATAATTCCATGCCTCTGCCGAACAAGGCGAAGGCTGCGTAAATTCCAATGAGAACCACGAAAACAGCGCCAACATTCAGCCATGGCCGCTGCAGTGAGCGTTTCAAAAACTGGATGTAGCTTCCGGTCACACCGGTTACCGTGTCGAGGTCTCCGGTCTCTGCCGCCGTCAGGTTTCGTCTGGCCTCATCATTCATCGCGCCAGTGGAGCCAAACATGGAACCAAGCGTCGGTACAAAAAGTAGTGCCATTAACAGTGATGCGAGTAGCACAGCAATTAGCGTAATGGGCAGGAACTTCATGAACTCACCCATAACGCCCGGCCAGAATGCCAGCGGAATGAACGCCGCCAGCGTCGTACAGGTCGACGCAATGATCGGCCAGGCCATACGTCGCGCTGCACTTGAGTATGCGTCGTGGCGGTCAATGCCTTCCGCCATGCGCCGGTCTGCCAGCTCGGTAACCACAATAGCGCCATCGACCAGCAGGCCGACAGCCATGATCAGTGCGAACAACACCATCATGTTAATGCTGATGCCGAAAGATGCGATGGTGAGTATTGCGAGCAGGAAACTACCCGGAATAGCGATACCCACAAGAATGCCAGCCCGGACGCCCAGTATTCCGATAATAATGATGAAGACGAGCAGAACTGCCGAAATCACGCTGTTCTGCAAATCGGAAAGCATGCGGTGCACATCTTTCGACTTGTCACGCGACGCTACTATGGTGATACCGTCAGGCCAGTAAGCTTTTTCAGATTCAATCAGCGCTTTGACATCCTCTACGGTGCCTATCACGTTTGCACCACCACGTTGCACAACTTCGATCGCCAGCGCCCGTTCTCCATTAAGGCGCGCATAACTCTCCGCATCTTTATAGGTCCGGCGTACCTCAGCTACATCCTTAAAATGAACAATGCGTTCGCCGACCGCCTTAATCGGCATGTCGAGTACATCGCTGGCAGATTCAAATACGCCCGGAACCTTGACCGGAAATCGTCCTTCGCCGGTATGCAGTGCGCCTGCAGCAACCAGGCGGTTGTTGCGACTAATGAGCGACAAAATCTGTGCCTGATCAAGGCCATAACTCTCCATAGAGAGGGGGTCGATGACAACTTCCATCAATTCTTCACGCACGCCCACCAGGTTGACCTCGAGAACCCCGGTGATGCCTTCGATTTTTTCTTTCAGGTCCCTGGCGAGAATGGTAAGCGTTCGTTCGGGTACGTCGCCCGCCAGGTTAAGGACCAGCATTGGATCGAAGCGCGAGAACTTGACCTCGGCTACAACCGGCTCCTCTGTTTCGCCGGGTAACTTCGCCTTGGCTGCATCAACTTTAGCCCGTGTGTCCTGCAGCGCAATATCGATGTCAGTGTTCGCATCGAATTCAATCTGTACATTTGCGCCGCCTTCGTAAGCGCTCGCAGTTAACTCCTTTATTCCCTCTATAGTCCGCAGTTCCTGCTCCATTGGACGAACCAAAAGGCGTTCTGCGTCCTCCGGTGAAATGCCGTCATGCTTCATGCTTATATAGACGACAGGAATATCCAGGTCCGGCTCCGCTTCCTTGGGAACGTTGGCATAGGTGATTACGCCTGCAATGATGATGACCGCCAGTGACATCATGACGGTCCGTGAGCGTTGCATTACGGATTCTATGATTTGCATGGTTAGCGGGCCTGCGCCCCTGATTTGATAGCGACCGCGATATCAATATCATCTTCAGGAATTGCTTTGACCAGCGCGCCCTCATTGACAAAGCCCTGGCCGACCGTAATCAACGTCGTCAAATGTGGTAAACCCGCGATCCAGATACCGTCACTCGACGACATTACGACGTCTGCAGGGTGAAACTCGACTACGCCGGCATCATTCAATGTTTTGACGCCGAGGTTTCCTTCATCGTCGAGCGTTAACAGCGATGGCGATACGCGTTGCGCGGAGACTGTTTCGCCCGGGATCATAAGTTTGGCTGTCATTCCCGCGAGATAAGCGCCAGCCGCGTTGTCGATCGCCAGCTCTACGTTAAATGTACGCGTTGCCTCGTCAGCAACGGGAGCCATATAGCGAATTACGCCAGTTACGATTTCACCTGTTGCGAGTTCTGCGGTGCCTTCTTCACCTTTCACAATGTAATGTGCGTCATATTCGGAAATACTGGCGCTCACAATCAACATCCTGTCATCCACAAAAGATGCGATTGGATCACCTACCTTAACGAAATCACCGATCTCTACATGACGTTCCTGAAGCGCACCATCAAAAGGTGCGCGGACAACCATGTAGTTGATGTCCAGTTCGGAACGTCTCAGCTCCGCCTTTGCCGTTTCCAGCAAAGCCGCCGCTTCCTGCAGTTGGGCTTCAGAAACGTAACTGTCCCCAAGCAGTTTTTCACGAGCGGCGAATTCCAGTTCCCTCTGCTTTACTGTCGCGAGCGCCTGTGAATGACGTGCGTGCCGATCACGTTCATCCAGTTGCACGATTATGTCGCCGCGATCAAGTCGATCTCCGCGCTCCCGGCCCACAGCAACAACACGCCCGTCGGTTTCGGCATTGATGTCGACAATGCGTGCCGGCGCCGTTCTGCCGTTAACCGTAATGGTGCGAGTTACTTCTTCGGCCGTCTGGCGACGGACACGGACGCTGGGACGATCCTCGCTTTGCTGATTTGCGACTGGCGCAACGTCCCGGTCGCTGTTGTCGCTACCGATTTGCCCACTAACAAGCCACAACGCAATAGCAGATGTGATTGCCGCGGAGACAAGCCAGGATTTGTAGCGTTTCAGTTTTTCAAATTGCATTTTCATTTAGCCTTGTAAAAATTACTTTGCTAGCCAATAGCAGACTGAAGATCATCTTTTTCGGATTTCGATAACATCGCGCGGTTTTCCTCAATGTATTGTTTGAACGAGGAGGCCATGTGTTTGCCAATGCCGGCAACAAACTGTGCGCCTTGCGGCATTGTTGAGCATTCACATGTGGTGAATTCCTCAATTAATATGAGAAACTCTTCTATCTCTGCCAATTTGTTCTCGCACATTCTGTCGACCTGTTCGTCCGGCATGAGATGCGCGAACCATAAGGTTGCGAGAAATTCCGATCTGATCTTGTGCGCGGCATTCGGATTGTCAAGCCCACGCAATAGTTCCTCACGACCCTTTTCGGTGATGCTGTAAACCTTGCGATCCGGTTTACCGTCCTGGGGCACAAGTTCGAATTCCACCAACCCGTTTCTTGCTAGTGTGGCAAGCGCGGGGTAAATCGATCCGTACCCGGCAGGAAAAAAATGGCCGAACGAGGACTCGAAACATTTTTTCATGTCGTAGCCGGAGGCGTCGCCATCCGTCAGCATTCCGAGGCAAACCGTTTTGACATCCATAGATTTATTCCTTGCAGGCTCGTCAGCCCATATATCGAGACGATGTATATATATCGAGGCGATGCATAGTATCAGTTTGATATATAAAAACCAGTAAATCGATATAAGGAATTGTGTCTATCAATAAAACATTACAAAACAACGGGTTATGATGGGATTTCTTCTAAATCCCGAAAGAATTGACCGCGGCGGCGGCTGGGAAAGGCTGATGTGTGGTGAAACCGGGACCTGGACATACCCAGTGTCGTGTTGCCGTCGCCGTTACGGCAACACGATTGAACACGTCGACTTACAGAAAATACTGTGAGAGATACGGATTCATCATGCGGTTTTCCGGGTCAAGTTGACGCCGGATTTTGCGGAAGAAATCGAGTCGGGTGCCGAACGCCGGGCCAGCGTAATCTGCCGGAACTTCGAGTGTCTGGTTGAAAACCGGTATGCCACCCCAGTGTCGCGCAAAGTCACCGAAATCGATGGCGAAGTTATCCCATCCCCTGGCCTGCGTGGAAATCGCACGAAGCGCGATCATTGGTTCGTCAAAACTTGGAGACAGTAATGCGGACCGGTCTCTGCCGATCCTGAATCCGACAGTGGGCATGTCACAGCGGAACCCGCTGTCCTTGTGAATACGCAGGCAGAATTCGCGATACGCCTGCACCACAATAGCGAAATCTGCGGCCGGGAAAAACCAGGTCGAGTAGTACAGTCGCTGTGAGGCGTCGTTACCTTTTGTACGGCTCATCTGTGTGGTGGAATTGCTGCCGGAGTTCACCAACCGTGTACTCACCAGGCCCTGGCTCATCTTGCTGACCTGATCGATGAGTCGGTAACGTACGCCTGGTACGGGCACTACCCGGTTAATTGATTTGAAAACATGGGGCAGGACTGTGCTTTCTCCCCAGTCCTTTATTTTCCATGCAATGCGATGCCCGGCGCTGGCGTCGGAACTGTGGCGGCGCAGATCGAGATAGACTCGATTGCGAAACGGCAGCAAGAAATACTTGAGTCCGACATCGACGTTAGACAGCCGCTCAGAGACCGCGGCGAACTGTTCGAATGTGCAACGTCGATGAGTGACAGAAAATATGCGGATGGGCCGGACCTTCAGTTCGACTTCATAAATGATGCCCAGCATGCCGAAACTAAGGCGATACGCATTTAGCAGGTTGTTCTGATCGCTTCTGATATGGATAGGCTTACCGTTCGGGGTAATCACACGAATGCTCTTAACCTGAGAGGCGAAATATGCACCATCGTCGCCGAAAGCAGGCCCAATACAGGCCCCGGCAACTGCGCCACCTACGGTACGACTCATCAGGTCATGAGCACCTGCCAGCTCGAGGCCGTGCTTTGCAAGCTCTGTTGCCAGGTCACCAATACGCACTCCGGCCTGCACGGTAGCCGTACAGGTATAGGAATCGATGTTTCTGATTTGCGTGAGTGCGGAAACATCTACAACCGTTCCGGCCGCGGAAGACGTACAGTCCGTGGCGGAGCTGTTGGCACCGACAGGGCGAAACGGTGTTCGATAGCGCGAACCGGGGTCGAGCGCATCACGTATTTCCCGTACTTTGTAGGGGTGTAAAACTGTTGGCGCAGACTGCTTATGTAAACGAAATCTGCCCGATCTACGGACATTCACTGCATTAACTGACATCGCTGACTCCAAAATCGAATGGGACGAGATTCGATGCTTGAGTCCAGGCACAGGCGAAAAGACATCCATCATTGGGCAATAATGCAGTGGGCGTTGCCTGGCGAAAGCCACAAACATGAGGTGCTGATTGCTCGAACGAGCTGACCTCATCGACTTGGCAACCCCGCTGTCATAGGTTTCCCCTTAGACCGGTAGCTTTGCGACCCTTCCTTTCGGCAGGTGTGCCTTTTTCAAACGTAGGATAATCGTTACATATCGGGAAACAGGCTGTCAATTTTGCTGCAAAGTTTTTTCCAGATAATGTTAAATTGAAGTCTGGGAAACATTGTTTTCAGCGATCTGAAAACTGACCGACCAGGGAGTATCGTGCCATGTTGTTTCGTTTATCCTTAGTTACCGCATCATTTTGTTTGCTGGCTTCAGTGTCGCATGCCGGCTCTGTAATCGAGTTCGAAACGATCGAACATGCGGCGGGGTCGCCGCTTTCGGGCACCGTGAAACTGTCCACTCAAGGATCCATGACCCGCCTGGATATCGATTCCACAGGGGGAGATGCAGGATTGATTTTTGATGCTGGTAAAGGTGAATTGATCGTACTCGATCACGCCGGTATGAAATTCTATGTAATGACACGAGAGCAGATGGATGCGATGGCGGTACAGGTCAGTGACGCCATGCGACAAATGGAAGAAGCACTCGCGGCAATGCCGCCCGAACAACGAGCGATGGCTGAGCAAATGATGAAAGGCAGAATGCCGCAACAGGCGCCTGCAGAGGCCGGGCCGGCGTCGACTATCAGCAAAACGGGCAGCAGTGGCTCAGTCGCCGGGCTGGATTGTGATAACTACGAAGTTTCAGAAGCCGGGCGCAAAACTCGCGATATGTGCGTGACGCCCTGGGATGAAATTGATGGTGGCCGGGAATCAACAGACGCAATGATGGCAATTGCCGATTTCTTCTCGGGAATACGTGACGCGGTAACTGCTGCTGGTGGCATGACTGCACTTGATCATCAGCAGGAAATGTTTGCACACATGCAGGATCTGAATGGATTCCCGGTTTCATCAAAATCGTTCGACGATGCTGGTGCGCTAACCAGTGAGTCCAGATTGATATCAAGCGAAAGTGTCAGCCTTGCACCCGGCGATTTCGTACCACCAGCCGGCTTCAAGGAACAGGAGATGTTTTAGCCCGGACTTTTCATGAATGTGCTCGCGCCCGTGTGCGGACATTGCTCTGTGTAATCATCGCGGCAATTCATGAATAGTCCGAGCTACGGCTTTTTGGCCAGCAGACTTGCATATCACTCTGTACTTGATCTGGAAGCAAATTGTTAATGTTGGCACGCTTTCTGCTGCGGTAAGATATCGTTATGGATAAGAATATGTTGCCCGCAAATGCTGTTCTTGCAGCTAATCGAATTGGTGCTCACGTTCGGGAGACACCTTTGGACTATTCACCGGCTCTAAGCGAGAAGAGCGGCGCGAATGTCTACCTCAAGCTTGAGAATCTGCAACACACCGGATCTTTCAAGTTACGTGGTGCATTCAACAAACTGTTGTCACTTACGCCGGAGGAACGCCAGGCGGGCGGTGTTGCGGCGTCCAGTGGCAATCATGGCGCGGCGATCGCCTATGCGATGAACAAGCTGGGTGTTACCGGGATTATTTTTGTTCCAGAGCAGACATCCTCAACCAAAGTGGATGCGATTAAACGCGCGGGTGGGGAAGTACGTTTCTTTGGCAACGACGGTCTCGACACCGAGATACACGCGCGCGACTATGCAGAGCAAAATAATATGGTCTATCTGTCTCCCTATAACGACCTTGACGTTATTGCCGGGCAGGGCACCTGCGGTGTCGAAATTGCGCAGCAGTTGTCTGATATCGACGCAGTATTCATTGCGGTTGGTGGTGGTGGACTCATCAGTGGCGTCGGTTCGTTCCTGAAGTCGGTAAACCCGGCAATCTCTGTAGTTGCATGTCAGCCGTCGGCTTCTGCAGTGATGACAGAGTCGGTCAAGGCGGGAGAAATTATCGACCTGCCAAGTAATCCAACGCTTTCTGATGGAACCGCAGGCGGCATTGAGGCCGGTGCGATTACCTTTGAAATCTGCCGTGATCTGATCGACGATTATCAGGTCGTTGCAGAAGACCAGATTAGTGATGCGATGTGTATGTTCATAGATTCTCATCACATGTTGCCGGAGGGCGCTGCCGGTGTGGCCATAGCCGGTTTTCTGGCGAGTTCAGAAAAATACCAAGGCAAGAACGTCGTCATTATTGTTTGCGGCGGTAATATAAGCCGGGAAACGCTGAAGAAAGTGATCTGATCACTGGTCGCAGCAAATCATAAATAACCTTGCGCGCCGTTCGTGGAACTGCCTGCCGTAACATTGTTCCAATCATTTTCGAGCAGTTGCCAGGTGAGGCAAATGAATAAAGCTAAATTGCTTGCGGCCCTTTCATTTTTCGTTGTTGCTGCCGCTAATGGTGCATCAACCGCATTCGTTAATGTCAACGTTATACCGATGACGTCCGAAACGGTTCTGCACGCTCAGACAGTTATAGTGACCGATGGCAGAATTGCCGCAATAGGCGATGTTGATAGCACCTCGCTGCCAACAGATGCGGTCGTGGTGGATGGTACTGATCGCTTTCTTCTTCCCGGCCTGGCCGAAATGCACGGCCATGTGCCTGGCGGTACGTCGCAGAGCCTGCAGCGGATCTTGAGCCTCTATGTCGCCAATGGGGTGACAACCGTGCGGGGAATGTTGGGCCAGCCGTCACATCTTGAGTTGCGGCAGAGCATCGCTGCAGGAGAAACGCTGGGTCCAAGACTCATTACTTCAGGCCCGTCACTGAACGGGCGTAGCGTAAGCAGTCCTGAGGCTGCTATAGCGATGGTGGAGGCACAGCATGCAGCCGGCTACGATTTCCTGAAAATTCACCCCGGGCTTACGCGAGCTGAATTTGACGCAATGGCCGCAACAGCCAGGCAGCTCGGCATGCCCTTTGCGGGCCATGTCCCGGAAGATGTGGGAATCCAGCGTGCGTTGGATGCGGGCATCGCGACGGTTGATCATCTTGACGGATACATGCAGGCGTTGCTGCCGGTCAATGATGATCCATCCGGCGGTTTGGGTGGAGTGTTTGGTGTTTTTATCGCTGATCAGGCGGATGTAGAGAAAATCGCGGATATCGTAGCGGCAACAGCCGCGGCTGGCGCGTGGAATGTGCCTACTGAATCGTTATTCGAACATATTACCTCTGCCGCAACCGACCCGGATGACATGGTCGACTGGCCAGAAATGATCTACATGCCGGCGGCGACCGTGTCGCAATGGCGGCAAACGAAACGAGATCTGCTAAATGATACCAACTACGATGCCGCAACGGCGGCCCGCGCCGTCCGCATTAGGCAGAGACTGATCCGGGAATTGCATAGCGCTGGCGCTGGTCTGCTTCTGGGCTCTGATTCGCCGCAGATTTTCAATGTGCCGGGATTCGCTATTCATCGGGAGCTGGAATTCCTTGTGGATGCCGGGTTGACGCCATTTGCAGCGCTCGAGACGGGAACGGTCAATGCCGCGCGATTTTTCGCCCAGGAGCTCGATTACGGATCTATAACAACCGGGAAAGTTGCGGATCTCGTCCTGCTCGATGCAAACCCACTGCAGGATATTTCCAATTCACGTCGGGTGCATGGTGTCATGGTGAGCGGTCGATGGCTTTCGCGCTCGGATATCGATGGATTGCTAAAACAATACGAGCGCTAGCAGGTTTTTCAACAAGCTGCTGGTCTGGAATACGCCATTTTCGCAGTACTGCCGCGCAACCATTGGGCCTCGGGCAGTATCTAAATTGAGCAAGGTTCGGCGAGACCGGGCCATTTCATTTACTCAGGGGCATCAATCATGCGCAGTCTAATTATTTTCGCGATGTTTACAGCCAGCCTGGCAAACGCGGCCTGGAGTGAAGAATACCAGGAAGTGCGCGATTTGAATCTGGACGCCAGCGGCATCAGCGCACTTGAGATTGAGGCAGGTGCCGGTAGCCTGGAAGTTATCGGTCTGTCCGGCTCCGATGAAATCGTCGTCACCGCGACTATTCAGGTGGCGGAAGATGATGAGGACAAAGCACGTAAAGCAATCAATTCTCACCTTGTGCTCAGCCTCGAGAAATCAGGGGATCACGCCGTACTGAAGGGCTATTTCAAAAGCGGATTCATGAATTTTGGCGACAGCCCGCATGTACAGCTTGAAGTTCGTGTCCCTGAGGGGCTTAACCTGAACATCGACGACGGCTCAGGATCGATTGTTTTGGAAAATGTTGCAGGCAGTATCAAACTCGCAGACGGATCCGGTTCGATATCAATGATGAATGTCGGTGGTGACGTCGATATTGATGACGGGTCTGGCACGATCTCTGTCGAGGGTGTCCGTGGTGATCTGGTCATCGGCGACGGATCGGGCAGTATCAAAGTTCGCGAAGTAGCAGGCAGCGTAACAGTCGATGATGGCTCCGGCAGCATCAACGTTTCCGACGTCGAGCAGGACCTGATCATCGAAGAAGATGGCAGTGGTTCGCTGGATTTCTCGAATATCGGCGGGCGGGTAGAAAAAGAGAGTTAGCCCGTTAGCGTATAGTCCTTTGCTAGCGAGTACAGCGCCTGCATTTACGCTGACGCAAAGCACGACTTTCACAATGACACAACGCCACCTTATGACAAGGATGCGGCCGGGTTGGCCTGGCGTCGGACCATTGAATTTTTTCGCTATAATCTGGTCTGAATAAAGGTCAGCAGATGTTTTGACCGGTGGTTGGTCATCATGTCATGCGTGACAGGCCAGTACCCGTTATCACGGGGAGCCAAAGCTCTCTTCGCGATCCCTGGGATGGCGTCGCGGCGGTCTGTAAAACAACAGAACCGCCAACAGCCTGCTAGACTTACAGGAATTACTGGAGATCGCGCACATGGGCGTCCGCGTCATTGTTTTTGCAGCTGCACTCCTGTTCGCCCCTTTTTGCTGGGGCCAGGGCGCAGACAGAATTAATCACGAGCAGAACCCGACAACAATCATTGGGCCACGCAACCTGCCTTTGTACGATGGTGCGCAGGAATTGCTTGCGGGAAACAATGCCGAGGGAGTACGCCTTACACGCCAGGGTTTGATGCGGGCGCATGGGCGACGCGAGCAAGAAGCCGCATTGTCGAACCTGTGTGCCGGATACATCAAGCTTGAGCTGTATGACAGGGCGCTAGAGTACTGTGATCAGCTGCTGACCCTCAATGACGGGAACTGGCGCGGTTACAACAACAGGGCTGTTATATTCATAATGACCGAAAAATGGGAAAAAGCTGAGCAGGATCTGATAAGCGGCGAGGCACTGCGGCCAGGCGCGAACACTATGAAGGTCGCACGCGCCATGTATATGGATGCAGTGCATCCAGTGGCGCCGGAAATTGAGATAGATGACAGGCAACGAAAAGAAAATGTTCAGGAAGATCAGCAGTAACATAAACAGTGCGTTACCCGGTGTTGCAATATCAATGGTTCTTCTGCTTGTGTCGGCACTTACTATTGCAGAAGAAGACGGGTCAGTGGTGACCCATCTTTTTGATACTTCTACCGATCGAATTCCGTTTGTGACTGCGTTTCCAAAGTATCCGTCCGTAGCACGACGTGACAGGATAGAAGGCGAAGCAACCGTTTGCTTCAAGATAAAAACCAATGGCAAGATTTCGCGACCGTCAATGCGTAACAGTTCGCACAAGATTTTTGTCAGGCCGACACTGCGCGCCATCAAAAAATCAACGTTTGAGCCACTAGGACCGAACCAGATATTGGCAACGGCAAAAACCTGTCGCACGTA
>CAYOHF010000005.1:56985-58349 GCA_964403695.1 uncultured Woeseiaceae bacterium
AGTGCACTTTCGCCCGGCCAATATAGTTACTGTCCGTACCAAACCAGATTTCACCCGCTGGCTCGTAGTAATACAGGTGACGTACAGTTCCGGCGCCACTTGGAATATCTGTTTCGGTAAGAAATGTGCGACTGGCTGTGTCGAAGCCGACGAAGCGACTTGGTGAAACACCTGTTTCAACGATCCAGATACGGTCATTTCGGTCTACCGCCATAGCCAGAGGTTTGCTGTCGGCCCCGCCGGGCATTGGCCATTCCGTGAAGCCTCCATTCTGAGGGTCGTAACGACCCAGGATCCCAAGCGCGAAATCCGAATACCAGACGGCGTCGTCTGATGTTGTGACCAGGCGGCGTGGCCTGGAATCTTCCCTGGGCAAGGTGATTTCTTCGAGTGACATCGTTGCACGATCGACACGGAGCAAACTGTTGCTGCCCGATTGCACTGCCCACGGCTCGTCTCTTGAATTGACTACGATACCTTCAGGTCTGGATTTTTTCGTTGGTAGCGGCAGCAAAATCACTTCACTGTTTTCAGTTAGCAGCGTGCCGATAAAATTTCCCTTCTTCACTGTGAACCAGATATCGCCTGCAGAATCGAATACGAGCGTATGTGGATCTTTCGCTCCTTTGTCCGGCATTTCAATTTTGGCAACACGACCCGTTCCCGGATTCAGCATCCCGATATGCCGCCCCTGTGCAGCCGTGAACCAGATATTGCGGTTTTTATCGACGATGAGGCTGTGCGGCCCGCTACGCTTCTCCAGGTCATAGCGATTGAATTCACCAGTTCCTGGTGAAAGATTGGCGATGTAATTATCGAGTTCGCCGACAAACCAGACGCGACCGCTGCCATCGACGTAAGGAGAGCTAGGTTGCGATTTCGCCCACGGCACGAGCCATTCGCGAATGTCGACTGTGTCTGCATAGCTCTTCATCGGTTGCCATAGCAGGCAAACGCCAAGGGATATCAAGAGTGTTTTGATTTTTATCGTAACGCTCCGCGACTTTCGGGCTCAGACTTCCGCGTTGATTACTAAAATACTCGCGGTGGCCTCCCGACAACAGTGATCTGGACTATTCGAACCTGCATGCCGAGCTGGTTGCGAGCATCCGTGGTCATGGCCAAGTCTCCTGATCCTAACCATAATTCAGTGTATTGAACATGAACGACCGCACGAATTTTCCGCTCCAATTGGTAAATAGCAGTGTGAGTCTATGCGTGTCAGGATCTACGATCTATCGATTATCTCTGTCTTGCGCCGGTGCAGCTGAATTCAGCTGTGCGCGTCATCTATCACAGGGCCGCTTTCGCACGCTCAGGAAATAAGCCGGCCAGCCCCGCTTCGCTGGCCGGGCACACGCCGC
>CAYOHF010000006.1:0-55701 GCA_964403695.1 uncultured Woeseiaceae bacterium
CTCCCACGACTCAACTAACTCTGTGGGAGCGGCTTCAGCCGCGAATGGTTACGACCCAATATATTTTTTCGCTAATTATGCTTTGCCAGCTCCTCAGCCAGCCAGCGATTCATACGGGTCTCCAGGATTTGCATTGGCAATGCACCGCCACCCAATAGCTCATCATGAAACGCTTTGATGTCGAAATTATCACCCAGGGCCTGCTCGGCCTTGTGACGCAATTCCAGCATCTTAAGTTGACCGATTTTGTAAGCGAGCGCCTGGCCTGGCCATGAAATGTAGCGGTCGATTTCATTCACGATATCGGCCTCGGTTTTAGCTGCATTGTCTTTGAAAAAGTCGATCGCCTGCTGGCGTGTCCATCCTTTGTAATGCATGCCGGTATCGACGACGAGTCGAACTGCACGCCACATGTCATAGGTAAGTGCGCCGAATTTTGAGTACGGGTCCTTGTAGAGCCCTATTTCGTAGCCGAGGCTTTCGCTGTAAAGACCCCACCCTTCTGTAAACGCGGTAAATCCTGAGTACTTGCGAAAGTCCGGCATGTCCTCAAGTTCCATTTGCAAAGCAATTTGCAAGTGGTGGCCCGGCACTGCTTCGTGCACCGACAATACTTCCATTTCATATTTGGGTCGTACTTCCGGTCGATAAAGATTTACATAGTAATAACCCGGTCGACTGCCATCCGCAGCGGGTCGGTTGTAATAGGCCGTTGTAGTATCTGGAGCGATGTTGTCCGGGATCGGTCTTAACCCGTATGGCATTCGTGGCAGCTTGCCAAATAGTTTTACCAATTCCGGATCGATGCGCTTCGCAACAGCCAGGTAACCATCGAACAGCTCTTCAGGCGTGTCGTAATAGAATTGTGGATCCGTGCGCAGGAAATTCAGGAAGTCGTTAAAGTTCCCGTCGAATTCCAGTTCGTCGATGATCAGCTGCATTTCACCCCTGATGCGTTTCACCTCGGTCAGACCAAGGCGATGCACTTCATCGGGTGTCATTTGCGTCGTTGTGAATGAGCGGACGCGATATTCGTAAAATGCCTCGCCGTCGGGTAGCGAAGATGCGCCAATACTGTCGCGACTCGCTGGCAGGTAGGTTTCATCGAAGTACCGACTAAAGCGGCGGTATGCTGGCACGATGGATTCGTCAATCAGTTCTTTCGCTGTTTGGCGGATGCGAGCCTGGTCTTCTGCGTTGATGGCGTCCGGCATTTCGGCGAACGCAATAAAGTACGGGCTGCTTTCAGGCTCCTCGGTAAGTTGTGAGCTGATCTGGTCGGGAATACGCTCCATCAGGATTTTGGGTGGCATGTAGCCGGTTTTTCGGCCTTCCTCCTGCAGCTCCATGGTTTGTTCGATAACCGACTCAACGCGCGACATTCTGACCAGCCAGTCTTCATAATCCTGGACTGTTGCCAGGCGAACCGTTTCCGCTGTCGATTCGAGCGATTGCACGCCACCACGCTGGCTCATAGGCATCAGGTAATTCTTGTATTGGTAGCTGTCGAGGTCGTTTTCCAAATCACGCCGGTAAAGGTCGTAATTCAGTTGATCGGCCGCAGACAATCGTGATGAATCGATAGCGCGCAATCTTCTTAAGAATTCACTTTGTTCTGCATGGCGTCGCTTATAGGCAGCCAGGCTAATATCGGTCCACTGGTCATTGTTGCGGCGATCGCCCAGGCGCGAGGCAAACTCCGGGTATTGCGTCAGTTGCCAGTTCCAGGTGTCTGCCATCAGGGTAGTGAAATCTTCACTCGGGCCAGCCTGGGCCGAAACGCCCACAATCAGTAGCAAAATGCTTGTGAAGGCTCTGATTCTCTGCATTGGTGGTCTCCAGATGTGTGGGCGCATTGTTGCCTCCCGGCAAGCTGCTGGCAACCTCAGGGTTACTTGGCTATCATTGTGCGCACTAATCAATAGCGTTCGCAGAAGAGACCTCTTTAGAAGAGGCGCCGAAGGCGCAACACGCTCGGAAACGCTCAGGCACACGGACTGCAAACGCTGATTAGCTCTGGAGAGCGGCCGTAAAGGCCCACCGAAGGGGTATGCGGCGCGAATCGCCAGCGATCTCTCAGGTATCAGGACAGAGGGGCGATCAGGTCAGCTTCGATGAGGCTGATCTGGTCGCCTTTTTTTTGTCACGCAGATGTGGATCGGCCGGAGCAAGCGAATGGGGAAACAAACACCACTGTATGCAAAACATGTCGCCGCGGGTGCGCGCATTGTCGATTTTGGCGGCTGGGATATGCCGCTGCACTACGGTTCGCAAATGGAAGAGCATCACGCGGTGCGCAAGCATTCCGGCATGTTCGACGTCTCACATATGACCGTAGTCGATTTGAGCGGAGCGGGCACTGCAGTATTTCTGCGTAAGCTTCTCGCCAACAACATCGACAAGCTGAAGGAGCCCGGTAAAGCACTATATAGCTGCATGCTCAATGCCGAAGGTGGTGTGATAGATGACCTGATCACCTACTACCTCGCGCCGGATCGCTATCGCCTTATCGTCAATGCAGCCACGCGCGAAAATGATCTTGCCTGGATAAATGCACAGGCAGAAGGGTATTCCGTTGCGGTCGTTGAGCGTCCCGAGTTGGCGATGATCGCCGTGCAGGGACCTGAGGCACGCGATATTGCTGCGGCGATTATTGATGCCGGGTGGCGTGATGCGGCCCTGGCTTTGAAACCGTTCTATGCACTGGAAGCCGGCGACAAGTTTATTGCCCGTACCGGCTATACCGGGGAGGACGGCTGGGAAATCGTAATGCCAGCGGCAGAGGCAGCAGATTTTTGGCAACAATCTATTGATGCCGGAATTCAACCCTGTGGGCTCGGCGCCCGTGACACGCTGCGGCTCGAGGCTGGCATGAACCTGTACGGCACCGATATGGATGTAACGGTTTCGCCGCTGGAAGCAGGCCTTGGCTGGACGATTGGCTGGGACCCTGAGGATCGTGACTTTAACGGCCGTGGGCCACTAAGCGACATGCGCGCGAACAAAAAAAGACAGAAATTTGCAGGCCTGTTGCTCGAGAGCAAAGGCGTGTTGCGCAACCACCAGCGCATCGTGGTTGACGGTCTGGACGATGGCGAGATTACCAGCGGCGGGTTTTCCCCGACCCTGGGACGGTCTATCGCGATGGCACGAATACCAGCGGGCGACTATGAGCGCGCGCAGGTTGAAGTTCGCGGACGACTACTCGACGTACGTGTCGTGAAATTACCGTTTGTGCGCAACGGGAAAATACGTATCGATGTGTAAATAGTCCGAGCTAAAGAAAAGAATTCGATTGAAAACACAAATGATCTTGTACAAGGGAGAAGAACAATGAGCGAATTGCCAGGCGATCTTAAGTATACGAATGAACACGAGTGGCTGCGCAAGGAAGAAGATGGCAGCGTCACAATTGGCATAACAGACCACGCACAGGGTGCCCTGGGTGATCTCGTTTATGTCGAGTTGCCAGAAGTCGGCCAGGATGTTGAGAGTGGCGGTGAAATGGCTGTTGTTGAATCAGTGAAAGCAGCGTCGGATGTTTACGCACCGATTTCCGGATCAATAATCGCGGTTAACGAAGTATTGTCTGACGACCCTGAAAAAATTAACGCTGATCCGTATGGCGATGGCTGGATCGTGCGCCTGCAGCCATCGGCCGACGACAGCGAAACGATGGATCCGGATGCCTACCAGGCATTTCTGGACGATCTCGGCGAATAATAATTTTTCTCTAAAAGACAGATAACTATCATGCCATTTATTCCGCATACGGAAGACGAAGTCGAAGAAATGCTGGGAACCATCGGCGCCAGAAGCATTGATGATTTGTTCGATGAAATTCCTCACGACTTGCTTATAAAAGACCTGGTCGGCGTGCCCGACGCTTTGAGTGAAATGGAAATTTCGCGTTTGATGCGGAGTCGAGCCAGGGAAGACCATGGCGCACTATGTTTTATAGGTGCCGGTGCATACGAGCACCATATTCCGACTGCAGTTTGGGATATTGCGACACGTGGTGAGTTTTACAGCGCCTATACGCCCTACCAGGCTGAAGCCAGTCAGGGTACTTTGCAGGTCATTTACGAATACCAGTCGATGATTGCCAGCCTGACGGGACTTGATGTCAGCAACGCGTCACTCTATGACGGTGCGTCCGGTCTGGCCGAAGCATCGTTAATGGCCGTGCGGGCAAATCGCAAGTCGAAGTCGAGGCGTGTTTTACTGGCCTCCGGCGTCAACAAAACTTATCAAAAAGTGGCACAGACAATTGCCGGTAGTCAGGGCTTGACGTTCGATCGTTTGCCACTGGACATCGCAAGCGGGTCGTCTGATCTGGGTGCTCTTGACAGTCAGGACGAAGCACCGGTTGCCGTCGTAATTCAGCAGCCGTCTTTCTTTGGCACGTTTGAACAGGTCGATGCATTGACAGACTGGGCGCATGAACAAGGTGCGTTGGTTATTGCAATCGTAAATCCAACTTCGCTTGCCGTACTGAAAGCACCGGGTAGCTGGGGCAGTGCCGGCGCTGATATTGCATGCGGTGAGGGGCAACCACTGGGTGTGCCAATGTCATCTGGCGGCCCCTACTTCGGCATCATGGCATGCAAGGAAAAAATCGTGCGACAGATGCCCGGCCGTATCGTCGGGCGAACCACCGATCTCGATGATAAGCCTGGCTATACGCTCACACTCCAGGCTCGTGAACAGCACATACGCCGTTCCAAAGCGACGTCGAATATTTGTACAAATCAAGGACTTATGGTCACCGCGGCAACTATATACATGTCCCTGCTGGGAGCAGAGGGCTTGTCCCGTGTGGCGCTCAGATCACAAGAGCAAACGAGTAAACTCGCCACACTGTTGCTGGAGATCGATGGCATCGACAATGTTTTCTCGGCAGCACACTTTCACGAAATCGCAGTCTGTCTTGATCGACCCGTAGGGCCAGTTCTCGAGGCACTTGCGACACACAGTATTATTGGCGGTTACGATTTGTCTGCTGAATATCCCGAACTTGGGAACGCATTGTTAATCTGTGCAACCGAAACCAAAACAGAAGAAGACCTGCAAATCTATGCCGCGAAACTGGCAGAGATAATGAACACTGCCGCGTAAACAAGGGAAACTGACGGATGCACCAGATTTCTTATGACGGAACATGTTATCGCACTTATGGTGAGCTGCCGACTCTCGGCAGCAGGGCGCCCGATGTGTCGCTGGTCAATACAGATTTGCAGGATGTGTCACTTGCAAATTTCATGGGCAAACGCAAAGTGCTGAACATCTTCCCAAGCATCGATACACCGGTGTGCGCAAAATCTGTCATCGTATTCAACCAGATCGCGGTGAATCATGATGACGTCGCTATGCTGATGGTTTCGTACGACTTGCCATTCGCGCATGCTCGTTTTCAAAAGCAGCATTCGCTGACACAAGTTATTGGCCTGTCCGCGATCCGGCATGCCGGCTTTGGTGAGAATTATGGCGTGCAGATTATGGACGGGCCGTTGTCGGGCATGTTTTCAAGAGCTGTCGTCGTTCTCGACGAAAATAATACCGTCGTATATCGTGAACAGATTGAAGATATCGGCGAGGAACCGAATTACATAGCCGCCTATCAGGCGCTTGGCATTGCCGTTGACGATCAAGAAACTGAAGTCTGACCGCAAAGCGGAATTTAAGGAATACTAATGGGCGAACAATTAATTTTCGAAAAATCTCGCAGTGGCCGGCGCGCATTCGCGCAGGCACCGCTAGCAGCATCTGTTGGCGAAATCCCGGACGAGCTGCGTCGCGACAGCGCACCCATGCTTCCGCAAGTCTCCGAGTTACAGGTCGTGCGTCACTACACCAGGCTGTCGCAGAAGAATTTCTCAATCGACACACAATTCTACCCGCTTGGTTCATGCACGATGAAATACAATCCACGTGCGTGTAATGCGTTGGCATTGCTGCCAGGACTTGCAGGGCGGCACCCACTGGGACCTGTGAGTCACGGCCAGGGTTTTCTAACCTGCATGTTCGAATTGCAGGAAATGCTAAAAGCGGTGACCGGTATGCAAGCGGTGTCGTTGACACCGATGGCAGGTGCGCAAGGCGAACTCGCTGGCGTTGCGATGATTCGTGCCTACCATGTCGCGCGTGGCGATCATGATCGTGATGAAATTATTTGCCCGGACGCTGCGCACGGTACCAATCCTGCCACGGCGACAATGTGTGGCTGCAATGTCCGGGAAATTCCGACCCGAGCCGACGGTGATGTTGATATCGAAGCGCTGAAGGAAGTCGTCGGCCCGAAAACAGCCGGAATTATGCTGACGAACCCGTCGACATTGGGCGTGTTTGAGCGCAGCATCATGGAGATAGAAAAAATTGTTCACGATGCCGGCGGACTGCTCTATTACGATGGTGCAAATCTGAATGCCATTCTTGGCAAGGTTCGGCCCGGGGACATGGGCTTTGATGTTATCCACCTGAATTTACACAAGACATTTTCTACGCCGCACGGTGGCGGTGGACCGGGGTCTGGTGCAGTAGGCGTCGGTGAACGACTGCGGCCGTTCATTCCAATTCCGATAGTCGGTAAGCAGGAAAAAGATGGCGTGGCCCATTACGACTGGCTGGACGAAAAGGATCTGCCACAAACTATCGGGCGCCTTTCAGCATTCATGGGCAATGCCGGCGTCTTGCTACGCGCCTATGTCTATATGCGTATGCTGGGTCGCGACGGTATGAAACGCGTTGCCGAATACGCCACACTGAATGCCAATTACCTGCTCGCACGACTCAGAGATGCCGGGTTCGAACTCGCATTTCCGGAACGTCGGGCGAGTCATGAATTTATTGTGACATTGAAAAATGAAGCGAAGAATTTGCACGTTAATACGATGGATTTTGCGAAAGCGTTGCTGGACAAGGATTTTCATGCGCCGACGACGTACTTTCCACTACTTGTTCCCGAATGTCTCTTGATTGAACCAACTGAGACTGAAACAAAGGAAACTCTGGATCGCTTTGTCGCGGCCATGGTGGAAATTGTGGAGGAAGCCAAGGTGGATCCGGAGCGCACCAGGGGTGCGCCATACAGCATGCCGGTACGCCGGCTGGACGATGTCAAAGCTGCGCGGCAGCCTGATTTGGCGTGGAAACCCACGTCCTGAACCCGTATTCCATTGAGCGGACCCGGATTGAAAATATCGGCCGTTGAGGCTCCACCCATTTTGTGGACACCGGCTGCGTAATCTGTTGCCGGAATCCGGCATAATTACGCATGACTCCCATGATTCCGCACTAAAATATGTTCGCGGAGGGAACCGTGAGCCATTCTGTCAGTCCGAACTGCGGGCCCTGAAATACGGTTTCACATTTAACTTTTCCTACGGAAGTAAGAATTAATGCTGAAGATACAACGTCTGGCGCTACTTATCGGATTGATGGTCACACCGCTCGCGCATGCCCAGGAGTCGGAGTGGGCCGGAACGCTGGAGCGTATTTCCACCGGCGTCGTATCGATACGCATTGATATTACGCGGGCCTTCGACACTGAATGGAATGCATCCAGCCAGGCGACAGGATTTGTAGTTGACGCCGAACGTGGAATTATCCTGACCAATCGACATGTCGTTACACCCGGGCCGGTGGTTGCAGAAGCGATTTTCCTGAACAACGAAGAGGTTCGCTTAACGCCGATTTATCGCGACCCAGTACATGACTTCGGGTTTTTCCGCTACAACCCTGACGATCTCGTCTACATGGAACCCACTGAGTTGCCGTTGGCACCTGATGGCGCAAGTGTCGGTCGGGAGATTCGCGTCGTTGGTAACGACGCCGGCGAACAGTTATCGATTCTTGCCGGCACGATCGCACGTCTTGACCGCAAGGCGCCGGAATATGGTCGCGGCAAATACAACGACTTTAATACTTTCTATTTCCAGGCTGCATCCGGTACTTCAGGCGGGTCTTCGGGTTCTCCGGTCCTCAATATTGATGGTGAAGTCGTCGCATTGAATGCCGGTGGTCATAACACAGCAGCGAGCAGCTTTTATTTGCCATTATATCGAATTGAACGGGTATTGCATTTGTTGCAGGAGGGCGAGCCTGTTACGCGCGGAACATTGGAGACCATCTTCGAGAGCAAGGCATATGATGAACTACGCCGTCTTGGCCTGACCCCGGAAACGGAAAAATTGATGCGCTCCGAATTTCCAGACCAAACCGGAATGCTGACTGTAGAGCAGGTTATCCCTGACTCCCCGGCGGCCGGAAAACTGGAACCCGGTGACATACTGGTACGTATCAATGGTCAATTGATCGCAGAATTTGTGCCGATGGCGAGTATTCTCGACAGCGAAGTTGGCGAGACGATCATGATCGAGGTT
Organism: uncultured Woeseiaceae bacterium; assembly: GCA_964403695.1. GTDB lineage: Bacteria > Pseudomonadota > Gammaproteobacteria > Steroidobacterales > Woeseiaceae > SZUA-117. The sequence goes on from CAYOHF010000006.1 coordinate 8,382, forward strand.
GAACGCGGTGGTCACAGCATCAGCGAAGAAATACCGGTCACTGACCTGCACGAGATTTCTCCAGATGAGTTTCTGGAGTTTGGTGACTCGATTGTCAACGATTTGTCTTATCAACAGGCGCGCCATTACAACCGCGCGCTAAGCGGGGTGTATGTTGCAAACCCAGGCTATATGCTGAGTCGATCGGCGATTCCACGTGGCGCTGTCATCTCCGAAGTTGGTGGTGAGCCTGTGGCAGACATTGCGGATATGGAAAACCAGCTGGCGAAACTGGCTGATGGCGACCGCACTACATTCCGTTACAACACGATCGAAGACCCACGCAACAGTATTATCCGCTCCGTCGAAATGGATCGTACCTGGTTCCCTGCACGCCATTGTCGGCGTGATGACGAGTCCGGTGTCTGGCCGTGCCGGGAGCTCAATGCCGGGCCGGAACCGTCAGCACCAGAGTCGGGCAGTACGCGTTTTAGAAAGAACAGTGATCCGCAAGTCAACAAGATTGCGCCATCACTTGTCATGGTGACATTCGACCTGCCATACACCGTTTCCGGCGTTTCAGAGCGCAATTATTATGGCACCGGTCTCATTGTCGACACGGAACGTGGCCTGATCATCGTGGATCGCAATACTGTACCGGTCGCCATGGGGGACGTCAGCATAACTTTTGCAGGATCATTGCAAATTCGCGGCAGTGTCGCTTACGTTCACCCATTGCACAATCTTGCAGTGATCGCTTACGACCCGGCGCTGATCGGTGATACACCCGTCAAAGCGGCGACGTTTTCCGATGATGAACTGGAGCCAGGCGATGACGTCTGGGTTGTTGGTCTGAAAGGCGACCACCAGTTAGTACATCAGGAAAGTACAGTTGCCTCGGTTGACCCGATGACATTGCCACTATCAAGAACGCTACGTTTCCGCGATACGAATCTCGAGGGGATCTCGCTGGTCAATGCGCCCGGCGACATAGACGGCGTCATTGTCAACAAGCGCGGTGAAGTAATGGCCAAGTGGGCCAGTTTCGCGTTTCAGACTGGTGGTGAATCCGGACAGTTCAATCGTGGTCTGTCCAGCGAACTTGTCAGCGAGTTCGTGGATATCGTGCGCTCGGGCCGCTCAATTCACTCCCTTGAAGCGGAGATGGGTTACACACCATTGTTTGCCGCGCGAAAACTTGGCCTTGATGAGGACTGGTTGAAGCGCCTTGAAATGCACAACCCGGCTGGACGCCGCGCGCTCAGCGTCTCACGACTTGTGGCTGGTACACCAGCGGCTGACGTTCTAAAAAATGGCGACATGATCCTTGCAGTGGACGGGCAGGTAGTAACGACATTTCGCGAGCTGGAGCGGGCTGTGCAAAAGCAGGAAGTCGATTTAACAGTCTGGCGGGATGGTGCAGCACTGGAACTCAAAACTGGAACCGTTGCACTGGACGGCGAAGGGATTACGCGGGCAATATCGTGGGCAGGCGCATTACTACAGGACCCACACCGCGCAATGGCGGCGCAACGTGGCATTGAACGCACCGGAGTATACGTCGCGTTCTTCAGTTACGGATCGCCGGCAACGCGTTACGGGTTGTGGGCCGGGCGACGCATTGTCGCAGTTGACGATACGGCAACACCGGACTTGCAATCGTTCGTGGAAGCCGTACGTGGCAAGGAGGATCAGACATCGGTTCGCCTCAAGACAGTTACCTGGAATGGTGCGGTACAAGTTATAACTTTGAAACTGGACAACCAGTATTGGCCAGCTTATGAGATTCGTCGCACAAAAGATGGTTGGCAGCGTACGTCGATCGGTTAGCCGAATAACTGATCAAATTACTCTGGCCGACTCAGCCACGTCCGGTAGCGCTAGATTAATCAGTGCGCTCTTTCTTCTGATATTTAGCGGCATAGTGTTTGCACAAGCCCTGTATAAGTATCAGGACGCGGATGGCACATGGATTTACACTGACCGGCAGCCACCCGATCAACAGCAAGCCGAGATATTCGATTTACCAACCGGCACAAAAGATCCTGCCGTATCAGTATCAACTAGCCTGGTTGGACGAGAGGTTAGATTTACCGGCTTCAACGAATTTGACGCGCCGGTAGAAATAATTGTTGCACTGGACGCCCTGCACAATGTCGAATTGCCAATGCCCGACCAAACAATGCGTTGGGTACTGGCGCCACGCAGTCGGCTGATCCTTTTTGAGTTGTCAGCACTCGAAGACAACATCGCACCACAAGTTGATTATCGGTATGTCTGGTTGCACGGTGACCCGGCGAGTGAGCACAATCCGACACAACCCTACCGGGCGCCTTTTGCGGTCGCCAGTGATTTCCCGATTACCCAGGCGTTTCCGGTAAGCAATACGCACAATACAGTGGATAGTCGTTATGCAGTGGATATCGCGATGCCGATCGGTACCGATGTGCACGCGGCACGGGCCGGTATCGTGTTTGAAGTAGCCAGCGCCAATTTCCGCGGCGGTGTTGATGCAGAACGCGACGCGAAACTGGCAAACATCGTTCGAATTCTGCATGACGACGGCACGCATGCATTGTATGCCCACCTCAACTGGAACGGCATCCGGGTTCGTCCAGGTGACCGGGTGGAGCGGGGCGAATACATTGCAGACTCCGGAAACACGGGATTTTCCACTGGGCCACATCTGCATTTCGCAGTCATGAAAAATTTCGGAATGCGGCTCGAATCAATTCCGATTGATTTCGAGGGGGCAAACGGACTTGCGGTTACGCCCATTGCCGGTGACGCCTTGTTCGCTTACTAAGCCCGTCATCTGACCACAGACCGTTCTGAAAGTTCACGTCGCATATTCAATGTGATGTCATTGCAAAAATCATTCAACACGCAATCGGATATAACAAAAAAATAGTTACATTGAATAGCAATTGTTTTGTTATGACGAATATCTATATCGCAACTCGTTTGTAATGTTTTTGTGTTTTACGGGTCAAATCATCCATACAGATAATAAAGTTTGCAACGGTATTGCAATCAGCTGCATCGAATTACTAAACGGAAGTGAACTAATTTCAATCTGGATAGGTCACTTTCCTATGAGTGGTTGGCATCGTCATGAAAGTAAGTCGTGAACCCAAGTGTTCATATTATTGAGGATCGAAATAATGAAAGAGTCGAAAATTGTAAAAGGTTTGATAACCGCAGTTGCAGTTATCGCATTTAGCGCACCTGCCATCGCGTCCACCGGTGCAGACAATGGGCTGAAGGGCGAGGCAGTCAAAGTGTCCTATGCGGATCTTAATTTGCAGAAGGAAGCTGGTGTGAAAGTTCTATATCGTCGACTGCAGCAGGCATCAAAGAAGGCTTGTGGCGTCGTATCGTACAGGAATATCAGATCGATCAGTGAATCTGCCAAAATGCAAAATTGCTACGAGAGTTCGCTGACTTCATCGGTTGCGAAGGTCGACAGCACGTTGCTGACGAAAATTCACGAAGGTTAATTCATACTTCCGGGCATCGTAAAGCGGGTGTCGGTGAGTTAGTTGTTTTAACTTGTTGTCACCCGCTCCTTTTTCTGTTCGACGGGCATCACGTCGACTGAGCGAAAAGAACTACGCAAACAATTGCTTATAAATCTGTACGAAATACCTCATTTCTTCTGGCTTAGCCATGCTGATTCTTGCCCATCGCGTAAATGGCGGAAATGTACGGCCTGTTAAAATGCCATGTTTCTTCATTCTTTCCTGGAAAAGTTCGTTCTTGACTCCGGTCTCTATGAATGAGAAATTTGCTGCGGACTTGATATAGCGTATTCCCAGTTCGTCACACATACCTTCTACGATTCCCAGCGACTCCCTTATTTTTCGAATGGTGAAATCCTGAAAATCCTGATCCTGGTAGGAAGCGTGAGCGGCCTTCAGGCCGATAATATTCAGGCGTCCGGTTCTTTTTAGTATCATCTGTCTCGCCAGATCCGGGTGCGCAAAACCGAAGCCGATTCGCAATCCAGCCAGACCATGAATCTTTGAAGACGTGCGTGAGACAATTACATTTTTTTGCCCCTGTTCGATCAGGTCCATGCTTGAAGCGTAATCCGGATCATTGACGAACTCATGATAGGCCTCGTCGACATATACAATCCGTTTCTCCGCGACCTCCAGGATAAACTCGCGCAGGGCATTTTTCTCGATTACGGATGGCACAGGATTGTTTGGATTCACCAGGTAAACAAGTTTTGTGTCCTTCTGTATGGCGCTTTTCATGGCAACAAGATCCATTCCCAGATCTTCTTTCACCGGAACCCGGATGATTCTCGCGCCAGCATTCCCCGCATAGCGAACCAGCGCCTGATAAGTAGGATCTGCACAGACAACTGATCCTCCCGCCATACCGGCGAGCAATCCGGCTACGTTAAGGACCTCGCTGGATCCTGATCCAACCATGATGTTTTCCGGGGCCACGTTATTCAATTGTGCCAACAGGTTCACAATGTCGGTGGGATCGTCTGCATACAGGTTGGTGAGATCGATCGATTCAACGATCGATTGAATCGCAACGCGGGATGGTCCATACGGGTTTTCATTGAAGTGCGCGCGAACGATGTGATCCGGGAGTGCGATGTCGGCAGCCAGGGCGCTGCGCATCAGTTTCATTGACGGTGTAAAAGGCGTTGACGGGATCGCCGAAATAATTCCTGTACCTGCCAGGGCTGTACCACCCAGTAAAACCTGTCTTCTTGTTACGCTGCCCATCAGTATTTCCCCTATCTATTTCGTCGTTGTCGGTGGTGGTTCGTCGTTCGCTGCAGTCGGTAATTCGGTGCATACACATTTCGGTTTTCTGACTCGGACACTAACCAGGTCGACATTGTTGCCCATATAGTAGTCCTGCTGAGTCTCCAGCGGCTTATCGTTGTCGCGTTGCCATTTTTCCTCGAATTCGAGAGTCTGAGAGTCCCCATTATCATCCCTGAATTTGACCGCCACGGCGTAGCTGCCACTAGAGGCTGCGCAATCGGGATTGTCCAGTGTCACATCAACGATTACTGATGCATTCTTTTGCAGATATTCGATGCCCACGGATACGTGGCAGTAATTGTTTCGCGGCGATGCAGGCTCGAGCTCAATAACGTAAGTTTTCTCCACATGACCCTCATATTTCATCGACTCCTGCTGCGCGGAGCTATTGATGAAATCGTCCTGAGCCAATGCAGATGAACACACGCATGCCAGCAAGAAGCTGGAGTAGAGCGTGTATCGACGTATGGGTCTCATACTGTTCATCTTCAACATGCCGCTAGTCCAAGTCAACACCTTTGACCAACGCAGTCCGAGCATGCCGGGCACTTTCTACGACATCTTCATCGAGCAGGAATCCAGCCTGATGAAGGGAGTTCGTTTCGATATCAGTCAGCCGGGGATGGTCGTGAATCATTCTCAGCCGCTCGGGCCAGATTTTCATGTGTTCGGCGAATATCGAAAATTTGACGGACTGGCTTTACCGACCTTCTAAAAGTCCTACGGTGCCGGCAGCGCCAATGGCAGCAACGCCTACCACTTTGCCTGGAACGTCCATCTGGACCAGCCATTCGACGGGGGTCGACCGGTCGCGCCTGCGGATGCGGTGCAAGTCGCAGTGTCAATGAAATGGTGGCAGTCCAACAAACAATAATCGCGCAATTGCGATTGATCCAATAGCAGCAGGTACCCAAGGAGGCGCAAGATGAAATCGTCCGCCTGCCTATATATTTCGGCAATACTCTACTTTTTTGTGCAATTGTCGCTATGCGCAGCAAACTCCAGCGCCTGACTTTTTGTTGTTCTCCAATTGCTCAGTTATTCTCAGCTTCAACGGATGCAAAAAAATCGCGCAAGATCTGCCGATATTGATCTGGTTTTTTGCTGAGCGTTCCGTGTCCCGCATCCTGAATGATTTCAAATCGGGAGCCGGGTATCAGTTTTTGAAATTTGCCGACGGTCTCCGGTCTTGCTTCGTCAAACTCACCCGTAATAAACAACACCGGCACGTCGATTTCATGCAGTCGACCGGTGACATCGAAATCAAGCAGATTGCCGGTAGCGTAGAATTCGGTTGGGCCCCACATGTGCTCGTAGATGACTTTGCTCCAGGGTGCACCTGCACAGGTAACGGACTGTTCAGGCCGTTCCCCGGCATATATGTGGCGTCTGTAAAAAACCTGGGTCGCCTCGCGGTATTCCTTGGATTCCGTGGTGCCGGCCCGCTCATGTTCGGTCAGTACCTGCTGAACATCCTCTGGTAATTGCTGCCGCAGGTAGTTGGCATCAGCAATCCACAATGGTGTGCTAAGAAGCGGTGAAGACAGGGTTACAGAGGCGATGCCTTGAGTGCCCTTCGCAAGAACGTAGGCAGCCGCGAGGGAACCACCCCAGGAATGACCCAGCAAGTGCATTTTTTCGAGCCCCAGTTCTTTGCGAATCACGTCCAGCTCTTCAACGAAGTTCTCAACATCCCACAGAGACGGATCTTCGGGTCGGCCGGAGCGACCGGTGCCGAGTTGATCATAGCGCACCACTGGTCGTGTATCGCCCAGTGGCTCGAGCAGCGCATATCCACAGGATGTGCCGCCGGGGCCACCATGCAAAACCAGCAGCGGGATGCCGGGCCCGTTGCCCGCGACCCGATACCAGACCGGGCCACCGGGAACATCGATAAAACCCTGCCCAGGCAGCGGATTTTCCTTGCTTAGAACCAAAGAGCATAGGCTCAGGAGCAGTGTAAACAGCAATATCTTTTTCATCCGCAGAACCTTTTGATCGTCAGGGGATGAATTCTAACAAGCTGAATCCACAGACAGTATTCTTTCTTGGCTATTCAGACAGTCACGTCGATGACGACGATCTGGATTCACGGACAATTACTGACCGTACGCCGTTTATGAAGATCGGCTACGCCTGGATGCCATAAACAAGTCGCGTCTTATTCCGCGGACAGTATACTTAGTGATCGGTTTCGATCCGGATTCAAACCGGTCAACAAGTGTACTGTCCCCGGAAAAACTGCCGATGAACGTATTATTTTTGTGCACAGGTAATTCGTGTCGCTCACAAATGGCACAAGGCTGGGCAAATCAGTACGGTAACAAGTGGCTTGAGAGTCATTCCGCAGGTATCGAGTCGCACGGCAAGAATCCCCGCGCTCTGGCAGTGATGCGTGAGGCTGGTGTTGACATTTCCGGGCAGGAGTCGACCCGACTAACAGATCAATTACTTGCCTCGGCAGATATCGTCGTTACGGTTTGTGGCCATGCGGACGAAAACTGCCCGGTCTTGCCGACAAAAACTCGCAAAGAACACTGGCCACTCGATGACCCGGCGAAAGTGACCGGATCAGACGATGAGATAATGGCGGTGTTCAGAGCAAGCCGTGATGAGGTCCGTCGGCGAGTCGAAGACCTGATCGAGCGTTTGCAACAAGAGCGCGAGACGAAAGAATGAGTGACAAACATAAAAAGGCGAGAGTGAATTGAGTCTCTTCGAGCGCTACCTAACCCTGTGGGTCGCACTTTGCATTGTGATTGGCGTCGGGCTTGGGCAACTGTTGCCGGAAGTATTTCAATTCATAGGTCGGGTCGAGGTGGCACACATCAACCTGCCGGTTGCTGTGCTTGTCTGGCTGATGATAATTCCAATGTTAATCAAGATCGATTTGCGGCAGCTGGGAGGAGTACGGCGATACTGGCGTGGAGTTGCTGTGACGTTGTTTGTCAATTGGGCGGTTAAACCATTTTCTATGGCATTGCTTGGCTGGTTTTTCATTGGCTATGTCTTTCGTGACCTTCTTCCAGCGGAGCAAATCGATTCTTATATTGCCGGGCTAGTGATACTCGCTGCGGCACCATGCACCGCCATGGTCTTCGTCTGGAGCAACCTGATGCGCGGCGAGCCGCACTTCACATTGTCGCAGGTGGCCTTGAACGACTTGATTATGGTGTTCGCGTTCGCGCCGATCGTCGCACTGTTGCTTGGATTGTCCGCAATCACAGTACCGTGGGATACGCTAATCTTGTCGGTGCTTCTGTACATCGTCGTGCCGCTGATCATCGCGACTCTCTGGCGTCGCAACGTGCTGGGCCGCGACGACGGTGAAGCAAGACTCGATCAGCTTATCGCTCGCCTTGGTCCGATGTCTCTCAGCGCGTTGTTAGCTACGCTGATTTTGCTTTTCGGTTTCCAGGGGAAGCAAATAATCGCCGAACCGCTGATTATTGCATTACTGGCTGTCCCGATTCTGATCCAGGTTTTCTTCAATTCAGGGTTGGCTTACTTGCTCAATCGTCAAGTTCGATCCCCACACTGTGTTGCCGGACCGTCCGCACTGATTGGTGCAAGCAATTTCTTCGAGCTGGCTGTGGCAACTGCCATCGCGTTGTTCGGCTTTGAATCCGGTGCTGCACTGGCCACTGTGGTGGGTGTACTGATCGAGGTACCGGTAATGTTGGTTGCTGTGCGAGTCGTCAACCAGTCGAGAGGTTGGTATGAGAGTCGCGCGGGCATCGCTTCTTTCGATGAATGTTGTCCCGAGGCAGTGCCGCCGGATTCACAGCACCGCTAGATGATTTTCGCACAAATAATCGCGCTGCTATTATTGACGGTTCTTGTCTGATTTGATGATGCAGTGCGCTCCGGTACTGTTGTACGGGTCTCCGCCAATATCAAAGTCGTCCGCAATCGTCAGCCCTTCGTCATCTTTGATCGATGACCGCAGAACCTGAACATCATGAAGATCCGTGTTTACCTGAACCGGCGCTTTGCTAGCTGCCATCGCCAATTTTGCATTATGTGAATTCATATCCGTTACTCAGTACCAATACGTGTGTGTACTTATATTGACGCATCGCAGCGATTTGCGTTCTGTTTTTCGTCAGGTATTTCCTACCGTTCGTCGGAATATTGCCTTGTATCGTCCCGCAGCAACCGTTGGTCGGGACCGTCGCAATTGTGATCAGCTCAGCGCGTAGTCCATGGCAGCGTTTGCATGTAACACGGTCGTGTCAAAAGCAGGAATTTCGAGGTCATCCTGGGCAATCAGGAGGCCAACCTCTGTACAACCGAAAATTACTCCGTCCGCCCCGGCGTTAATGGCATTGCGGACAATCTCAAGATAACGTTGCTTCGATACGGACCTGATCTCACCCTGGCAAAGCTCCTGGTAAATTATTTCGTGTATTGACGTGCGTTCTGCCGCGTTCGGCACCAGGACATTGATTCCGTGCTTGTTTTCCAGGCGCCCCTTGTAGAAATCCTGTTCCATCGTGAAGCGTGTTCCCAGTAACAAAGGCTTTTGCGCACCGGCAGCTTTAATTGCCGCGGCGGTGGCGTCCGCAATGTGTATGAGCGGAACAGCAACTGCATCCTGAACTTCCTGGGCCATTTTGTGCATTGTGTTTGTACATATGACGATGCACTCGGCGCCGCTTTTTTCCAGGCTCCGGGCCGCATCAAGCATACAGTTTGTAGCTGCTTCCCAGTCACCTGCTGCCTGGTGTGCTTCGATCTCGGCGAAATCGAACGACCATAACAACAGCCTTGCCGAGTGCAGCCCGCCGAGGCGTTGTCGGGCGAGTCTGTTCAGGAGTTGGTAATAGACGACGGTACTTTCCCAGCTCATGCCACCAATCAAACCGATCATTTTCATCCGCTTTTCCCTCATTAATCGTTTGGTGGTGGCAGATGGCCGAGGACATGCTCAATAGCCAGTCCGATGCCGAGCAATTCACGGTCCGACCCTTCCGGACCATCGATTTCGAGAGTGACGGGAAGTCCGTCGGAGTTGAGATCAGCCGGTATGACCAAACCGGGCAGTCCGGCTGTACTTCCTGGCGAAATGTTACGGCTAATTACGGACTGGAATGGCACCGTCTCGCCATTGAGTTCAGTTTCAATGTCGTGACCTATTGGTGGCGCCGCTATCTGTGTTGTGGGAAAAATCATTGCGGCAAGATCATTCGATACAAAATAATCTTTGAGCGTTTTCCTCAGTGCCGGCCTGTGCTGATCAAGCGCCGCAATAAAGTCTGCCTCCGGGATGACGAACTCTCCCCCGGGGAGTACATAGTGTGTAAATAGTGCCTGGATGTCCGGGCTCGATTGCGCCACCAGGTCATCGAATGAAACACCTGTATTGAACGCCTGCAAATACTGGATAAGCATTGGCATCAGGTGGTAAAGCTGCACCTGGTCGGTGGTGAGTGCGATTAATTCGCCAAGTTGCGGGACGTCGGCCTCGATCAGGATGGCACCGGCATCCGCCAGTCTTTTCAGTGACTCATTAGTTATGCGTTCAACTTCCGTATCAAGGGCGTCAAAAAAATACTGCCTCGGTACACCGAGTCGCACACCCGCCAGGGACGGCAACCCGGTAGCGATCGGTTCGCCGCTAATGACACTATCGAAAAGTGCGATGTCTGCCACGTTCCGCGCGTGTGGCCCAACCTGGTCAAACAATGGCGTAATCGGAATAACACCGTTGTTTGGATAGCGTTGCGTTGTTGGTCGAAAGCCGTATATGCCACACATCGCCGCGGGTACCCGAATCGATCCCTGGGTATCTTCCGCAATGCCAAGCGGGGCCATACCGGCTGCGACGGCGGCGGCGGTACCGCCACTGCTGCCACCTGGAATTCGGCTGGTGTCATAGGGGTTATGCACCGCACCATATGCCTGGTTGTTGCTGGTCCAGCCAAGTGACAGCTCATGAATGTTGGTCTTGCCCATCACGATCGCGCCTGCTGCGACGAGTTGCTCCACCAACGGCGCGTTATTTGCCGGATGGAAGTTACCCAGTGCGCGCGTGCCGCCAGTCGTTGCGTATTCTTTTGTATTAACGCTGTCCTTCACCGGAATTGGCAGGCCATGCAAGGGCCTAAGTTCTGCACCAGTCGCACGCAGTTCGTCAGCGGCGGCTGCGGCGTCGAGCACACGCTCGGGTTCCAGCATTATGAATGCATTCAGGTGTTTGCCCGTCTCGCAACGTTGTAAAAGGGCGGCTGCGTAATCCACCGCGGATATTTCTCCCTGTCGCATGGCGGCGATGGCTTTTGTCGCACTCAGGTCTGTTAGTGATTCCGTCATGTTGATGCTCGTACTGTTATCTGCCTTGTCGCAGGCGGTTACTCCAGAGGCCAGCGCGACACTCCAGGCAATAAATTCACGCCGCGATGTTCCATTACAGCTATTTACGGGGTTCTTCCGCAGCTGATTCGCTCAATTCTGTCGCGAGCGCTTCCCAGCTGCTAATGGGCAATGAACACTGGCTGCCAGTGCAGCGATAAGCAATGGTCTCGCCATCGAGTGCTTTGCGCTCATTGAGGGCGCCAGGCAGGTTTTTGGTATCCGCTGGAATCGCGAATATCAGGCGTCGAGGAGCATATAGTTTTGCAGCGCTGGTCAACCAACGGCCGATTTCTGCTTTTTCCCCACGCATGATAATCGTTTCCGGGTGATGCAGGTATTCCTCCAGCGCCGTTATCAGGCTCACATGGCCATGCGGATATTCATCTATTGCCTGCCACGCAAAGCGCAGTGTTTTCTCCGCCGCATCCAGGTAACGCGTATCACCAAGAATAAAACCGAGCCTTTGCAATGCAAATGCGGCGACACCGTTGCCGGATGGCATGGCTTCGTCCGCCAGCGGTTTCAACCTGTGCATGAGTGTTTCGTGATCATCTGCCGTGAAATAAAATCCGCCAGCCTCTTCGTCGTAAAAATGCTTGAGTAACAAATCGGCCAACGTAATTGCAAACTCCATGTAGCGACTGTTCCATTGCGCTTGCAGAAGTTCGAGTAGCGCATCAAGCAGGAACGCGTGGTCATCGAGATAAGCGGCAAATTTCGATTCGCCGTTCTTGTGACTCGCGAGGAGTCGACCGTCGCGTAACAGGTTTTCGTCAATAAAATCGGCAGCTTTCTGCGCAGCCCGCACAAGATCAGGCCGGTCCAGCGCTCGTCCGGAAATAGCGAGGCCACGAATCGCAAGCGCATTCCATGAGGTAAGTTGCTTCTCATCTCTGTCGGGCGAAATTCGCTGTGCGCGCGCCTTTAGCAATGCTGCCCTAGCTGCATTGATAACATCTGTCAGCTCGGCCTCTGTCCTGCCAGTATCCCCGGCAATGACATTGAGGGAGTCATGAACAGTCAGATGCCATTTTTCTTCAAAGTTGGCCCCAACATTCAAACCGAAGTGGCGAGCGAAGATTTCGTACTGGTCGTCAGCCAGGAGGGTCTGCACTTCTTCCGGTGTCCAGACATAGAACAAACCCTCGCCACCTTCTGAATCCGCATCGCGGCTGGAATAAAAGCCACCTTCCGCTGACTGCATATCAGCAATGATCCAGTCGGCAGTTTCGGCCGCGATGCGTGCAAACGTTTCTTCACCTGTCGCAAGATATGTTTGCGCATAAAGTGCAAGCAGGGGTCCATTGTCGTAGAGCATTTTTTCAAAATGTGGAATCTGCCAGAAGCGGTCGACCGAATAACGGCAAAATCCGCCACCAAGCTGATCATAGATGCCGCCCTCGGCCATGCGTGTAAGACTTAGCGTGACCATGAACAACGCGTCAATGTCAGGTTCATCGCTATGTGCACTGTCCCGCCAGTGACGCAGGATCCGGTCAAGCGTAGTGGGGTGCGGAAATTTTGGTGCATCTCCGCTGCCGCCATATTCCCGGTCGAAATCCCGGGCCATTTTCTGTTGAACTGATTGCAATGGTGCCCCGGTCAATTTCAGCATGCCCGATGGCGGATTCGGTTCCAGCCGGGCGAACACACCCACCAGTTGCTGTCCCTGGCTCCTGATTTCATCCCTTTCGTCATTGAAGTAGGTGGCTACACGGGTAATGAGATCCGTGAAAGCCGGCATCCCGTAGCGGGCCTCATTCGGGAAGTAGGTGCCGCCGAAAAAAGGTCGCTGCTCCTCCGGATCGATGAACATGGTCAGCGGCCAGCCACCAGGACGCTGGGTAAGCAGTTGGTGCGCTTTCTGGTAGATCATGTCGAGATCCGGGCGCTCCTCGCGGTCTACTTTGATGTTGACGAACAGTTTGTTCATCAATTCAGCTGTGGCCTCGTCTTCGAAGGACTCGTGCGCCATGACATGGCACCAGTGGCAAGCCGAGTAGCCGACGGAGAGCAGGATCGGTTTACCGGTTTCTTTCGCGAGTGTGAGCGCTTCCGGTCCCCACGGGTACCAGTCAACGGGATTATCCGCATGCTGCTGAAGATAAGGGCTCGATTCAGACAGAAGTCGGTTGTTTTTTTTGTTGTTCATAGACTTGCCGTTTCGGTCCGGGGGCAAACTATAACCCATCTCCAAACGAACTCTCGCGGTGGATGCCGTCAATGATATAGACTATTGCGCATGCTGACTTACCCTGAAATTGACCCGATCATATTTTCGATCGGCCCGCTTGCTGTGCGCTGGTACGGGCTGATGTATGTCATTGGTTTTGTCGCTGCCTGGATGCTCGCACGCCAGCGTGCACAGCAGAGCTGGTCAGTCGTCAAGCCCAACCAGATCGACGACCTTATCTTCTACGGCATGCTCGGCGTCATAGTCGGCGGACGCGTGGGCTACAGCCTCGTTTATGGTTGGGAGTACTGGCTCGACGATCCACTGTACGTTTTCAAGATCACCAAAGGCGGTATGTCATTCCACGGTGGACTGACCGGTGTCATGATTGCTATGTGGTTATACGGTCGCAAGCTTGGCAAGGGCATGTGGCAAATGAGTGATTTTGTAGCGCCTATTGTTCCGATAGGCCTCGGAACCGGTCGCATTGGCAATTTCATAAACGGAGAGCTATGGGGCAAGCCGACTGACGTGGCGTGGAGCTTCAACATCAATGGAGTAGGACTACATCCATCACAGCTTTATGAAGCGTTGCTTGAAGGCCTGGTTCTTTTCATCATCCTGTGGGTTTACTCGGCGAAAGAGAGGCCGAGAATGGCAGTCTCCGGCATGTTCCTCCTGTTCTATGGTCTGTTCCGCTTTTATGTTGAGTTTTACCGGGTGCCCGACGCCGATCTTGGTTACCTTGCACTTGGATGGGTTACGATGGGACAAATACTTTCAGTGCCGATGATTTTGCTCGGCGCTGCGTTACTGGTTCTCGCGTATAAAAGAGATCACGCAGAGGGAGTTACAACCTGAGATGCAGCAGTATTTGTCGATGATGCGCCATGTACGTGACCATGGCGCGCGTAAGGAAGATCGAACCGGGACGGGGACGTTAAGCGTATTCGGTTACCAGATGCGCTTTGATCTTGGCCAGGGTTTTCCACTGGTAACAACCAAAAAAATACACCTCAAGTCTATCGTGCACGAACTCTTGTGGTTCCTGAGTGGTGATTCGAATATTCGTTATCTCAAGGATAACGGCGTTTCTATATGGAATGACTGGGCTGACGAAAACGGTGACCTTGGGCCGATTTACGGTGTTCAGTGGCGCAGCTGGCGCACAGAATCCGGCAAGACGGTTGACCAGATCAGCGATGTTGTGAAAACACTTCGTGAAGATCCTGATTCCCGACGCAACCTGGTTTGTGCATGGAATGTCGCGGAAGTACCGATCATGGCGTTGCCGCCTTGCCACTGCCTGTTCCAGTTTTATGTCGCTGATGGCAAGTTATCCTGCCAGCTTTATCAGCGTAGTGCTGACGTTTTTCTCGGTGTGCCCTTCAATATCGCATCCTATGCCCTGTTGACGCATATGCTCGCGCAACAGGCGAATCTCAAGGTTGGTGACTTCGTTTGGACCGGTGGCGATTGCCATCTTTATCAGAATCATATCGAGCAGGCAGACAAGCAATTGACCCGTGAACCAATGAGCCTGCCACGTCTCGCGATCAAGCGCCGGCCCGAGACTATCTTCGACTACAAGTTTGAGGATTTCGAAATTCTGAACTATGAATCTCACGCACACATAAAGGCCGCTATCGCGGTCTGATCCGATCATGCGTGTATCCGTAATTGTCGCTGCCTCGGCGAACAATGTAATTGGCATTGATGGCGGATTGCCGTGGCGACTGCCAGAGGATCTAAGGCGCTTCAAAGAATTGACGATGGGAAAACCGATGCTAATGGGCAGGCTTACCTTTGAATCTATCGGCAAAGCGTTACCTGGCAGGCGCAGCATTGTTCTTACCCGGCAGGTCGGTTTTCGGGCTGAAAATTGTGAAGTCGTTACGACCGTGGATGCGGCGATTGCCGCAGCTGGTAATGCTGAGGAGTTGATGGTTATTGGTGGTGGAAATATATACGAGCAACTACTACCGGAGTCTGAGCGTATTTACCTGACGCGGGTGCATACACAAATCGAGGGTGATGTATTTTTCCCGGAAATCGACCCAGCCGAATGGCGATCGATAAACGCAGAGAACTTTCCGGCGACTGCAGATCGTCAATATGGTTTTACTTTCGAAACGTTGGAGCGGTTATCCTAGAAATGCGTTTTGACGCTTGCAGGCAAGACAAGGTGTGGGAGCGGCTGCCTAAACAAATATACTTAGTTGCAGTGCGGAGAAATGCACGAAAGCGAAGACGCGGCGAATGGAAGCCGAGCATTCGCGGCTAAAGCCGCTCCCACACCTTATCTTGCTTCTACAGGGGGGTACCAGAGTCAGCCCTAATGCAACGGCGGCAATCTCTTCTCAACTTCGGTTGCGGCGCTATCAAGATCAATTTGCTCAATCGTGTCCACGTTTTCCGTTAATTCTTCCAGTAATTTCTGCTGCACTGCGCCGCGTTCCTGCGCTATGGCGTAAGGAATTTCATCGTGAAACATAACCATTGAGTAGCGCGGGATGAATCGATTCGGCAAGCGGCGCTCCAGCTCAAAGGACAGCTGTTTACGCAGCACGTGTTTGGGATTCCGGACTGTGTCACGCATTTCGACGTAGTTTTCCAACGCCATGTCCGCGATTGCATTGGCATTGGCAATTTGCTCCGCCTCGTAGACTTCAAACACTGTTGTCCAGTCCGCATCAGGGTTTTCCAATACCTGATCGAGAACAACACAATCCTCAAATGCCAGGTTCATGCCCTGGCCATGAAACGGCACTACAGCGTGAGCAGCGTCGCCGATCAGCAGCATTTTCTCGCCGTCGTGCCAGTGCTTGCAACGAACGGTTCCCAGTATGCCGACGGGGTTCTGGCTGTAATTAAGGATGAGATTATCGATCAGTGGTACGACATCCGCGAAGTTGCGGTCAAAAAATTCACTGACTTTATCGTCGCTATCAAGTTCCACAAAACTATTCGGACCAGTACTTGGGAGGAACAGGGTCAATGTGAAGTCGCCGCCCGGGTTCGGCAGTGCGATCAGCATGAAACCGCCTCTCGGCCAGATATGCAGGACGTCCGACTCGAGCTGGAAACTGCCATCCGCGTTGCTGGGGATAGTCAGCTCTTTGTAACTGTGTTCGAGCAATGTTTCGTCTGGTCCGATTGTCTCAGCATCTGTGAATGCTCGACGAATCAACGATCCTGCACCGTCGGCACCGATAATTGGCTTTCCCTTGACATCATAGTCGGCGGATTTTTCGTGATCCCTGATACGCAGAACGGCTTCTTCCGGATAATATGAAACTGCTTCCTGCTGAAAACGAACGCGAACGTTGTGATCTTTTTCCGCCTTTTCAATGAGGATACGATTCAGCTCTGCTCGTGAAACAGAGTAAATCTGTTCATTTTCTCTCTGGCCGTAAGATTGCATCTCGGTCGTTCCATCCTCGTGGTGTATGAGACGACCTTTCATTGCTACAAGTAATGGTTTGACGTGCTCAAAAATGCCGGCGTACTGCAATGCACGATTGCCGCGTGCCGATAACACCAGATTGATAGACCGTCCGGCGGCGACCTGCATTGTTCTGGGGTCTGCCTGGCGTTCCAGCACGGTAACTTTGATTCCGCGGCGGGCAAGAATGATCGATAGCAGGCTGCCACACAGCCCGGCCCCGATGATGTTGACGCTACTTCTGTTCATTTTTCTCGATTGCCATTTCCATTCGTTCCGAGAAATCGTATACGTCCTCGAAGCTGTTGTACAACGGAACCGGTGCTACACGAATAACATTCGGTTCACGCCAGTCTGCGGTTACATTCAGCGCCTCGAGAGATTCAAATAGGGCTCTCGCGTTGAGCGCGTTGTCACGCACTACAAGCGACATTTGGCAGCCCCGTGCATCCTCTGGCGTCAATGACCCTATGCGGTCAGCAAAACGTTTCTGCAGCATGAAGTCGAGAAAACCGGTCAGCTGCAATGACTTTTTCCTCAGGTTCTCAATACCGGCTTGCGCAAATATTTCCAGCGATGCGATAACTGGTGCAAGTGAAAGAATCGGTGGATTGCTAAGCTGCCATAGCTCAACGCCTTTCGCGGGTTCAAACGTCGGCGCCATTTTGAATCGAGTTGACTCCTCGTGGCCCCACCAGCCGAGCAATTGCTCTGTTCCATCCGCATCCAGGTGTTTTGCATGTACGAATGCACCTGCAATCGCGCCCGGACCGCTGTTCATGTATTTGTAGCTGCACCAGGCCGCAAAATCCGGTGCCCAGTCGTGTAATTCAAGTGGAACGTTGCCAATAGCGTGTGCCAGGTCGAGCCCGATGGCGCAACCGGCGTCGTCAGCCAGCTGGCACAGCTTCTCCATATCGAGCACCTGGCCGTTGTAATACTGCACGCCGGGCAACAGCAATAATGCGATCTCTCCGTCATGCTCATTGAGAATTTGTAGCAGATCATCAATATGCAGCTTGTCATCGTCACGCGGTTGCCATTCGAGCAGGGCATCGTCCGGTTCGAAGCCATGCAGTCGAATTTGTGACATGACAGCGAACCGGTCGGACGGAAACGCCGTTGACTCAATCACTATTTTGCTGCGCGTTGCGTCGGGCCGGTAAAACGTAGTCATCAGAACGTGCAGATTGACGGTCAGCGTATTCATCGCCAGGACTTCGTTTTCCTGTGCGCCCGTCAAACTGGCAAGACCCTTGGTGGCGATACGGTGATAGGGCATCCACGGCCGCCGTGCGCTGAAATGACCTTCTACACCCAGCTTGCCCCAGTCATCAAGCTCCTCCTGGACGTATTGCACGGCGAGTTTCGGCTGCAGCCCCAGTGAATTTCCGCACAGGTAGATATTTTTGTGTCCGCCTTTCTCGCCAGGCAGATTGAACTGGTTACGAAAAGAGCGCAGTGGATCGGCAGCGTCAAGTGATCTCGCGAATTCGCGCGTTGCCTCGAATGTGCTCATTCAAAATCCCGGCGCTGCAGTGCCAGCCATTCCAGCGCCGAATCCGCAAGCAAATCAGAACTTGTTTTCGTATCGAGTTGCATTTCTTCAATCATTTTCCCCGGGTGATGCTCGCCGAGTGGGAAGGGATAGTCGCTGCCGAGCGCTATTCGGTTTGAGCCAAATAGTCCAAGCATGTATTCAAGCATTGCTGGATCGTGTACCAGTGAGTCGACGAAAAACTTGCCAATGTATGCACGCGGATTGCGTTCGTTGGCCGTGGCGACGATGTCCGGACGAACATTGAAACCATGCTCCAACCGGCCGATGATGCCGGGAAATGCGCCGCCGCCATGTGCAAACGCGACCCTGAGATGCGGCAGTTTCTCGAAAACACCACCGAATATCATTGAGCACACAGACAGCGCCGTTTCTGCCGGCATGCCGACCAGCCACGGCAGCCAGTAGAGACCCATTCGTTCTTTGCCAACCATTTGCCATGGATGTACAAAGACGGCGGCGCCAAGATCAGCCGCTGCTTCGAGAATGGGGAAAATGCGTGCATCGTCGAGATTCCAGCCGTTGACGTGAGAGCCTATCTGTACGCCAGCCATTCCCAGGGATTTTTGGCAGCGTTCCAGCTCCTTAATCGATAGATCGGCATCCTGCATAGGTAGTGTGCCGAGCCCGATAAATCGTTTCGGATATTCGTTGACCAGGCCAGCGATATGATCATTGAGAATCTTCGCAAGATCCGCTGTGTCTGCTGGCCTGGCCCAGTAGTTGAACATGACCGGAACCGTCGATAAGACCTGTACGCTGACATCGGTTTTGTCACAATCGGCAATGCGTACCTTGGCATCCCAGCAGTCTGCTTCGATTTCGCGGAAAAGCTTGCCATCCTGGAGCATTCGCGCGCAGCCTGGACCATGATGTTCGAGCTGGATAAAGCCGCCGTAACCGTAACGTTCCTTCAGGTCAGGCCAGTTTTCCGGGAGAATATGTGTATGGATATCGATCTTGAGCATAGGTGGCCTAGGTCTTGTCCGGTGCGGCCATTACTGCCTGACATTTCTCGCAGGACCTGTTTTCTTCTGATTCGAAAAAACGCTCAAAGATCGGTGGCAGTTGGCCAACAATATCGCTGATATACAGGTATTCCTCATACAGCTTGTTATTGCAGTTTTCGCAAAACCACATAAAACCGTCGAGTTCATCATCCAGTCGCTTGCGCTCGACGACGAGGCCAACCGTATTGGCGAAACGTTGTGGAGAATGCGGTACTTTTGGCGGCAGCAATAATATCTCGCCTTCCTTGATCGGAATATCGACGGCTTCACCGTCCTGCATTGTTTTCAACAGCATGTCGCCTTCAAGCTGGTAGAAGAATTCCGGTCCTTCGTCGTAATGATAGTCCTTACGAGAATTCGGGCCACCAACGACCATAACGATGAAATCGTTTTCAGCAAAAACCTGCTGGTTGCAGACCGGTGGCTGCAACAGATGGCGATGGTCGTCGATCCATTGCTGAAAATTGAATGCCATCAGTGATTGCATTTTTTCCCTTATTCGTTTTTAGCGATGGCGACACACTTCAGTTCAATCGCGATTGGCGTCGGCAGGCGATTTATTTCCACTGTCGTCCGACATGGCCCATCATTTGAAAAGTACTCGGCATATATATCATTGAACGTCTTAAAATCACGTTTGATATCGGTCAGGTAGACCGTCAAATCAACGAGATCGTCCCACTCCGCATTGGCGCTTTCAAGAACGACGCGGACGTTGGCGAATACGGCGTGGCACTGTTGAGCGATGTCATACGTCGTGACTTCACCGGAGTCATCCAGTGTTACGCCAGGAATCGGGCCACCTCCTGCTGGTCTCGGTCCTATCCCGGACAAAAATAGCAAATTGCCGACTCGCTTTGCATGCGGGTACGCGCCGACTGGCTGTGGTGCGCCGGTCGTCTTTATTGTTTCCTTGTCAACCATGCGTTCTTCTCAATCCCCGCAGCAGTGTACCCCGTCTTGTCGTGCGGGAACATGCTGGCTGTATTCGCGAAACGCACTTTTCGATTAATTATTGCACTTAACCTTAGTGACCTTTGGCTCTTTGTTCAAGCGGACTGCGGTCAACTGCCGCCCCCAAACACAGCCGGTGTCAACCGCTATCAAGCCGCTCTCGACAATCAGGCCCAGGGCACTCCAGTGACCGAAAACGATTCGTGTCCCGTGCCATTTTGCCGTTTTCACGTCGAACCAGGGGGTCAATCTATCGGGTGCGTTTTCCGGCGGTCCGCTAAACGTGAACTCGAGTCCGCCATGCTGGTCGAGCATGCGCATTCTGGTCAGTGCATTGACGATATAGCGCAGTCGCGCATTGCCATCCAACTTGCCCGACCACTGCGCGGGTTTATTGCTATACATTTCTTTCAGGAAACTGACATAGTCATCGCTCTGCAGCGCCGCTTCGACTTCCGCTGCGCGCGCCAGTGTTTTTTTGACGCTCCATTTTGGCGGCACACCCGCATGCACCATAAGAGTATTCAGTTTCTTGCTGTAGTGCGCCAGAGGCCGAAAGCGGAGCCAGTCAATTAGCTCGTCGCAATCTTCCTTGCCGAGAATTTTCCACAAGGAATCGAAACGATTGTCAGAAAACCGTATGTCGTTGGCCAATGCAAGCAAATGCAGATCATGATTACCGAGTACTGTCAGAGCCGATTTGCCGAGACTCTTGACGTAGCGCAGAGTCTTGCGTGATTGAGGACCGCGATTGACCAGGTCGCCGGTCAGCCACAAACGATCTTGCGCCGGGTCAAACGAGATTTTGTCGAGCAGGCGGCGGAAAGGGTCGTAGCAGCCCTGGAGGTCGCCAATCGCGTACTGGGCCACTATTCTAGCCCGGACTAATGCAGGATGCCGGGCACGGCTAGCGTAAACGGTGCAATCGGCGCACTAAAATCAGCGCCGTTGTCGGTCAACATGTGATAGCTCCCGTACATGGAACCAACTGGTGTGTCCAGCACAGCGCCGCTCGAGTAGCGGAAAGTCTCGCCGGGATTCAGATGCGGCTGCTTGCCGACGACGCCGTCACCGGATACTTCCTGAACTTTACCGTTGGCATCTGTAATTACCCAGTGACGGCTGAGCAATTTGGCGGAAACTTCACCAATGTTTTTGATTGTGATTGTGTATGCGAACACAAACCTGCCGAGATCGACATCAGACTGGTCGTCAACAAAATTTGTTGCGACTTTAATCTTTATTTCGAGGTTGTCATCATTCATTTGCGGACACGGGTGAGCTGCGGCTCTAGGTATTCTACATGAGTTACAGAATTATGGACTATCCGCAAGGCGGTTCGCCAGTCTGACCCAACCCTCAATTGGAATCTGTTCCGGTCGTTGCGATGGATCAAGGCCGGCCGCGCCAATTTCCTCAGCATCGGCAAGGCCATCCAGCGCATTACGTAAAGTCTTACGCCGCCTGGAAAACGCCTGTTTGACAATTTTCTCGAGTAACCCGGCATCCTTTATGTCGAACGCCGGTTGTTGAATGGGCCGCATCCTGACGACAGACGACGTAACTTTTGGTGGCGGGGAGAATGCGGACGGCGGGACATCAAAAAGGTGTACGACTTCCAGATGACATCCCAACATGATGGTTAGTCGACCGTATCGCTTGGTGCCAGGTACAGCAGCCATGCGTTCGACAACTTCTTTTTGCAGCATGAAGTGCATATCTGCGATTACATCTTTATAACGCAACAGGTGAAACAAGAGTGGCGTTGAAATATTGTATGGAAGATTGCCAACGATGCGCAGCTTCTCGCCCAACGCGGCGTAATCGAAATTGAGTGCGTCCGCTTCATGAATGATTACGTTTTGTTGTGTGGAAAAACGATTGCGCAGTGTCGACACCAGATCGCGGTCAAACTCAATGGCATGCAATGTAGTTGCCAGTCCGGCCAGCGGAGTGGTAATTGCGGCCTGGCCGGGGCCAATTTCGACGATGGTTTCGCCTTCCTGTGGCGCTATTGCGGCTACGATCTGTTCAATCGTTTCATGTGCGGTCAGAAAATGCTGGCCAAAACGCTTTCTTGGACGGTGTTCACTCATCGTTTCGCTGCAAGCTCTGCAGCCGTGACGACCGTGGCGGCCACACTGCTTATTGCCACAAGTTTTGCGGCCATACCGACGGCGGCGATCATGCTGCCATTGTCAGCCTTACCGGTTCCGGCGATGTCCAGCGCTGTGCCATGGTCGACGGACGTTCTGATTAGTGGCAAACCAAGCGTTACGTTGACGGCATTGCCAAAACCGGCGAACTTGACGACCGGCAAACCCTGGTCGTGGTACATCGCCAAAATAGCGTCTGATTTTCCTGCGGCAGGTGTGAACGCGGTATCCGCCGGTATGGGGCCATGGACATTCATGCCATTGGCCCGGCATGCAGCGATTGCCGGCGCGATGATCTGACTGTCCTCGGTGCCGAGGTGATCGCCTTCTCCAGCATGAGGATTCAGGCCGCAGACCAGGATGCGTGGGTCAGCAATAGCAAATTTTCTCTGCAGGTCATGGTGCAGCACTTCGAGAACAGCCAGCAAACGCGGCTGCGTCAGGTAATCCGGCACTTCTCTCAGTGGCAAATGCGTACTTGCCAGCGCGACGCGCAGCTCACCGGCGCTGAGTAGCATAACCGGAACAGGTGTCTCGGTAAGCTCTGCGAGAAATTCGGTGTGCCCTGTAAAATTCACACCAGCATCGTTTATTACGCTTTTTTGCAGCGGTGCTGTAATTAATGCGGAAAACTCGCCAGATAAACAACCGCTGACAGCCCGTTCCAGTCCTTCCAGCAAAACCCGGGAGTTGGCGGGGTCGGGTTTTCCACATACAGCAGGCGTCTCAAGCGGCTGTGGCAGAATTTGTAACTCACCCTTGTCGCCAGTCGAACCGGCGCTGTATTCGCGCAGTTTGACTTTTCTGTTGAGTGTTTTCGCACGCTCCGCCAGCATGTCGGGGTCAGCAATGATTACGAGCTGCCCGGCCCAGTCCGTGTCAGCTAATGACAGGCATATTTCGGGGCCGATACCAGCGGGGTCGCCGGCCGTAACAACCATAGGTTTGGATAATTGTATTTTTGTCACCGACTGGTCCGGTGTAGGAAATTATTCGTGGATTAAATCAGATGCGTTCTTCGACGAACGCCTCGTCTCTTATTCGTCGCACCCAAAGTTCCGATTCGTTGGCAAGTTTGCCGTTACGGACTCGTTGCACGCAATTGCTTTCTTTTAAATCTTCTGTGTTGTCGTATATGCGCCTATCCGTGACTTCAAGAATGTGCCAGCCAAATCTGGAGCGAAAGGGTTCAGAAATAACTCCGATCTCAGCATTGTTGGCGACTTCTTCAAACTCCGGAACAAACGTACCTGCGCCGGTCCAACCTGTATTACCACCGTCATTTGCGGAGCCCGGATCATCGGACAGCAACTTCGCAATTTCGCCAAAGTCCTCGCCGTCCCGGATCTGTTGCAACGCATCTTCAAGGCGTTGTTGGGCTGTTTCGTCATCGATGATTTCGTTAGGCGTAACCAATATGTGTCGTACCAGCATCTGATCAATTTCACTCTTCTGCGTTACGCCACGTATTTCGTTTACATTGACCAGGTGGAAGCCGCTGATGGCGCGAATAGGCTGCGAATAATCTCCCGGCTGCATGTCGCCGACAACAGACGAAAACAATGTTGGCAGCTGGTCGCCTTTTCGCCAGCCCAGGCTGCCGCCCTCAAGCCCTGTTTGACTGTCCGAATAGCGAACCGCAAGTTCACTGAAAGCGACTCCGTCCTGCAATTCCGAATACACCAGGTCAGCTTCGGCCTCAGCCTCAGCAAACTGCTCCGCGGTGGCCGACTCAGGTACCGAAATCAATATGTGTGAGAGGTTATAGTCGGAATTAACGACGGCGTTGTCTTCGAGGTCGCCAATGCATTGTTGAATTTCCCGGGGCGACACCGAAATTCTTTGTACCACGTCAATGCGGCGAAGTTGTTCGAGGATCATCTGTCTGCGCATGTCGCGTCTGTATTCGCCGTATTCGACCCCTTGTTCTGCAAGAATTGCGGGCATGTCGTCGAGCTTGACGTTCGCTTGTTGCGCAATCTCGCCGATTGCAGCGTTAAGCTGCTGATCTGAAATCTTGATTCCGACGCGCTTCGCACGCTGCATCTGAATCTCTTCGACAATCAGTCGCTCAAGAACCTGTTCCTGCAGTACATCAGCGGACGGTAACGTCATTTTGGCTTCCGTCGCCCGCACAATGATCAGGTCAGTCTGCCGGTTGAGTTCACTTTTCAGTACCACACCCTCATTGACGATTGCCGCTACACCATCGACAAACGTTCCCGTGGTCGACATTTCCTCAGCAAGCGAGTTTGTAGCCACCAGGGTGAATAGCAGTGATATCACTAGTATTTTGAATTTATTCATAAAAATGGTCATAAATATTGTGCTCACCAGGTCTGGCCAGCAGTTTGTATGGGTCGAATATCCACCGGCTCCACGCCGGTCAGTCCATCAGTTTACCGTAGACGAATAGCCAAGAATACCTTGCTCGAGGAGTTTGTCTGCAGCGGTGCCGACGCTCATCATTCCTTTCAATATAAACTGCAGACCAATCGATGAGTCGGTGGTTCCATCGCGGGTTGAAATATATCGCCGGGTTACCAGCCGGAAGCCCCAACAGCAGCTCTCATACTCGAGGCCATAGAATTGCTCCAGGGTCCGTTCGTCGCGGAAAGAGTAATTGTAGCGACCGACGAAATTCCACTTATTCGACAGCGGCCAGGACCACGACACATCTCCCTGCTCGATGGATTGTTTACGGAAGCGATACGATAAATTTAGAATCTTGTTTGATTGTGGACGATACTGGAGTCGCGCTTCCGAGCGTGTTGTGCCGTTCTGGCCGCCGCTCCATTGGTGCCCGATGTCGAAATTAAGGTTTTCATAGACCAGAAATCTCAGCTGCGCAATGTAGTCGGATGAGTTCGCAAGTGACATCGGCTGGCCGGGAAGGGTGACTATCTGATCACTCAAATACAACGCCTGCCCAATCGTTGCTGACATTAGTTCACGACCGGAATTCGCGTCCATAATTCGTGATGTAATGCCGACGCTTAGTTGATCCATATCGGCAATACGATCAACACCGAGGAATCGATTCTTACGATAGAGCTGAACGAGATTAAGGTCGGGAATAATAGTGTCAAACACCGGGAAATCAGACTGGTCCTCAAATGGTACATGGACGTAAAGTATGCGCGGTTCCAGCGTCTGAATTCGACCAGACGAAGACTTCATTATCCTTTCAAAATTCAATCCGGCGTCGAGGCTTGCGATAGGCAGCGTTCGGCTCGGTGTCTGTTGCTGCCCGAGTGCAGTATTGGCAAGATCGTATCGCGTGTGATCAAGGATGACGCCTGGCACCACGAACCAACCAGGCCGCTCCAGCGGCAATTCGATTTGCGGTGCTGCGTTCAGACGCCAGCCAGTGACACCTGCGTCGCGATCGAAGTAAACCAGTTCGCTGTCGAAACTGAGATCCAGGCCCAGCAGCTTGTCCGGCCAGTAGCCGCGCGCACCGAACTGTGGCAGGCGCTGATATGGCTCGTCCGTGGGTGCGATTGCATCGTCAATGGTTTGGTAATCCTGGACTCGGCCGAGCAAGGTCCAGCTTTCGCCATAGTAGTCAAACAGCAAACTGCGATTCAGGTGCGTGATGCTGGAAGCGCTGAGACTGCCACCGAGATCCTCGAAATACCGATTATCGGATACTTCACGAAAATCTACCTGGTTGCGCCAGCCATTTTGAAACAGCGTCTGGTGATTGAACCCGATCGTGTGCCTGTCATCACCGAACTTGCTGTCGTTCGGTAAATACTCGACAAGCGCACTACCGAAACTGTTCCTGGACAGGTAGCGGAACTCTGTGCCGACTTGCAATCCACGATCGGTCAGCAAACGCGGTGTGAATGTGGCGTCATAATTATCGGCGATGTTCCAGTAGTAGGGAACACTGAGTTCGTTGCCGCTACGACCAGTACTGCCGATCTCCGGTGCCAGCACACCGGATTTTCGTGCGTCGGTCAGCGGAAATGAAAAGTACGGTGCATAGAGAATTGGCACGCCCTTGAAGCGCAACTTAGCGCCGCGTGCCTTGCCGACACCGGTTTTGCTATCCAGCTCAATTTCACCGGCTTCCATTATCCAGTCATTTGAGTCCGGTGGGCAGGTGGTGTAACCGACATCCACCAGTTGCAACCTTCCTTCCTGGTTAATTTCCAGGACGCTCGCCGAGCCGCGGGCGTTGTTCTGACCGACCAGAAATTCCGCACCTTCAAATCGGATGCGACCCGTCACATACGCAAATTCTGCCGAGGTCCCGGATACCTGTGCATTCGGAGCCTCGTAGCGTACGTTGCCATCGAAAAGTAATGCCTGGGTCACCGGGTTGTACGTGGCCTTGTCAGCGCCTACGAGTTTGTCGCCTCGCCGTACCAACACACCACCGGACATCGATGCTTGCGGCACATCGCCAAACGAAGCCTCGATCTCGCCTACCAGAAGTTCGATGGCCTCCGGATTGCCGCTGCCGAACTCCGATTGCAACGACTCATTGTCCAGCTGCCCGGTTCTTGGCGTCGCACACACAAGACTTTCCTGCGCCATCGTTGGGGAAAGCGCCAGTATCAAGGTTATGCTTGCTGTGAGGAGAGCGTATCTGAACAAATCGCTGCTTAACTGTCGGGTAATTGTGAATAGGGACAAGATGTTACGAGGAAAAGATGTTATCACCTATTACGATTTGCTACCTTCGCATATCTCAGGACAGCCTTCAACGCGATACGGAGAGCCGACATAGCAGTACAAGACCAAAAAACGGATGATCGTTTTGCCGAGCTTACAACCTGGCTGGCACAATTCGATGGATTCAGTACAGCAAAGCTCGAACCGGCGTCTGCCGATGCGAGCTTCCGCCGCTATTTTCGCGTGTGCGGTGAGGAAAGCTATATCGTTATGGATGCACCGCCACCGCAAGAGAATTGCCGACCATTTGTACAAATAGCGGCCTATTTCGAACGCATTGGACTGAATAGTCCACGGGTTTTGCAAGCCGACCTTGAGCGCGGATTCCTGTTGCTGACGGATCTTGGATCGACTATGTACCTGGCTGAACTCGAGAAGGATCCGTTGAGTGCTGACAGGCTCTATGGCGATGCAACAGACGCACTATTGGTATTGCAACAACGGGGATTCGCGTTTCAAAAAGAACTGCCGCCATACGATGAAAATCTTCTGCGTTTCGAACTCTCGCTGTTCCACGACTGGTTGTGCGAGCGCTACCTGGGACTCAGCTTGTCCGACACTGAGAAAAAATCCTGGAAGACATGTTGTGAAGCATTGATCGAAAACGGGCTGCAACAGGAAAAGGTTTTTGTGCATCGAGATTATCACTCCAGAAACCTGATGGTTACCGACCTTAACAACCCGGGGATTCTCGACTTTCAGGACGCCGTTGAGGGGCCGCTTACTTATGACCTCGTCTCTCTTTTGAAAGATTGCTATGTGAAATGGCCTGAGGAACAAATTGAACAATGGGCATTGTCATTTTATGATCGTCTGCCAGATGACTTGCGAAACAATCTCGACGCGACAGCGTTTATAAGACAGTTCGATTTAACAGGTGTGCAGCGTCACCTGAAAGCAGCCGGTATTTTCGCACGCCTTTTGCGCCGCGATGGAAAGACCGGCTATATGCAGGATGTGCCACGAACCCTGAGTTACATTGTTGATATAGCGCCGCGATATAAAGAGTTGAGTTTTCTTGCTGACCTGATAGGCGAGCGCATTTTGCCGGCCCTGGAAAAGGCTGACGGATGACTGCGATGATTCTTGCCGCCGGTCGGGGCGAGCGACTTCGGCCGCTGACAGACACAACGCCCAAAGCGCTGATAGAAGTGCAGGGTGAACGCCTGATCGATCGCCATTTGCAGATGCTCGCAGAAGCCGGCGTGAAAACTGTCGTGATAAATCTGGGCTGGCTGGGTGAGCAAATTGTTGAACATGTCGGTTCCGGGCAGCAATTCGGATTGCAGGTCGTTTACAGTCCGGAGTATGACAACGTATTGGAAACTGGTGGTGGCATTCACCGGGCACTGCCAACTTTGGGAAATGCCCCGTTCTGGGTTGTCAACGCAGATATCTACACTGAAATGACGTTGCCTGAAATAGAACTCAAGGACGACGAACAGGGACACCTCGTGCTTGTTCCAATGCCAGCTTACAAAACCAAAGGCGATTTCGATTTGGTAGACGGCAAAGTAGCAAAGGTTAGCGAACCGTCGCTAATGTTTGGTTGTGTTGCGCATTACCGCCCAGAATTTTTTGCGGGATCGAAAGACGGACGTTATTCATTGGCGCCTTTGCTCTTCGCAGCTGCCGCAGAAGGCAGGCTTGGGGGCAGTACTTATGCAGGCGTTTGGGAAGACGTCGGCACGCCGGAACGTCTTCACAGGCTCAATAATCGCTGAGGACCTGTTTGTCCTGCAAATGCAGATGACCTAACAAGTGCTCCTGTACGCGAGCCTGGATATCATCCCGCCCTTCTGTAATGCCGATTGACTTAAGATCGGTTACTTCCAGGCCACTGAATCCACAGGGGTTAATTCGGGAGAATGGTTCGAGATCAACATCTATGTTGAGTGCCATGCCGTGATAGCTGGCGCCGCGACGAACTCTCAGACCGACACTCGCGATCTTTCTGTCCTGTACGTAGACGCCCGGAGCATCGCTTCGGCTGCAGGCCTCTATGCCAAAGTCAGCGCTGAGATCGACAACGGTTTGTTCCAGCGCGGTGACGAGGCTGCGCACACCCAGTCGGCCACGCTTAAGATCGATCAATGGATAAATCATGAGTTGGCCTGGACCGTGATAGGTGACCTGTCCGCCACGATCAATCTGGATAACGGGAATATCGCCGGGCGCCAGCAAATGATCGCGGCTCGCGTTTAGCCCTAGTGTGAAAACCGGCGGGTGTTCGGTGAACCAGATTTCATCCGGCGTGTCCGCTGTGCGGGTATCCGTGAATTGTTGCATTGCCCGCCAGAGTGGTTCGTATTCTTGCAGCCCCAGCGAACGAACGACGATCACTTCTGTTGCCGCATTGCTCCTGGCAGGCAGTGTCATAGCGCGACCAGTACTGCTTCGTGATTGCTCAGATCATTGTAGATGTTGTCGAGTTGTTCCTGATCCTGCGCCTGGATCGTAATCGTAATTGACAGGAAATTGCCTTTGCTGCTCGATGATGTAGTTATCGCTTCATCCGCCAGTTTTCCAGCATGCTGTTCAACCAGCAGCACTGCCGTATGACGAAAACTTTCCTCGTCGCGTCCCATAATCTTGATCGGGAAACTGCAGGGAAATGTTAATAGTGATTCGTTTTCACTCATTTATTCGAACCAGAGTTTGACCCCATCTCGTGTACGCTGCCAGAGCGAGCCTTCGGGGTTGTCACCAAGAGCGCGTAGTGATGTATTGACGAGGTTTTTGCCATCCAGGTTAACCTGTAATTCGGCGAGCGGCTGACCAAGTGCGACCGGTCCTTCGAGAATAGCAGGAATATTCAGTACGGACTCAACCTCGTCGTAACTGCCGCGCGGGATAGTAATGTACAGATCTTCCGGCAGACCCAGCTCTGTGAATTCATTGCTGGCTTTCCAGATTCGCGCTTGCGTGATTGTTTCTCCGGCACGATAGAGAAGTCGCGTTTCGAAAAAGCGAAAACCGTAGTTGATAAGCGCCTGGCTACCGTCAATGCGAACTTTTCCACTGGCTGTTCCCAGCACGACAGAGATGATGCGCATTCCGTCTCGCTTTGCTGATGAAATCAGGCAGTAACCCGCATCATCCGTGAACCCGGTTTTCATTCCATCGACACTTTCATCGCGCCATAACAGCGAGTTACGGTTGGGTTGCTCAATATCGTTGTACTTGTAAGATTTAACCGAATACCACTTATAGTAGTCAGGAAATTCGTTAATGATTGCACGGGCGAGTATTGCCAGATCACGAGCCGTCGAATAGTGCTCATCGTTCGGCAGACCGGTTGCGTTCATGAAATGACTCGCGGCCATACCAAGCTGGCCAGCATATTGATTCATCAATTCGGCAAAAACTGCTTCACTGCCGGCAATATGTTCTGCGAGCGCGACGCTTGCGTCATTGCCGGATTGGACAATCATGCCAAGAATCAGGTCCTCGACAGGCACCGTCGTGCCGACCTCGATAAACATTCTCGAGCCGGGTGTTCGCCATGCTTTTTCGCTGACGTTTACGCTGTCGGCAAGAGCAATCTGATTTTCGTTGAGCGAGCGAAATACCGCATAAGCAGTCATCAATTTTGTAAGGCTGGCCGGTGCCAGGCGCTGATCGGCCTCTAGCGCGCCGAGCTCGGCGCCCGTATCGGCGTCGATCAGCAGAAAACTCTTCGCACCAATTATTGGTGGTTGTGGTACTGGCATATTTTGCGCCATGGCTGTGGCGGCCACGAATTGCAGGCATATAGTCAGGAAAATCAATGAGGTGCGTGTTTTCAAAAGCATGGGCTCAGGTTGGGTTGGCGTCAAAGGCGCGTATTGTAGCGCCTGTGGCGAAAAAAGGGGATGTGCTACGCGTGGGCACTCCCAATCGCTGGAGGCGGCGAAATAATTGTTATCGACGTTAGTCGGGCCTTTCAATAGTATTGTGCGACCAATTTCGGCTTTGAGATCACAGATAAAATGACATTCAAACTGACCTATTCGACCATGTTCAGCCCGCCTGCAGAATTGCACGAGCGATTCGAATCAGCGCTGACCAGTATTCACGAGAATCTTGGTAAGACTTACGGCCATTTCATCAATGGCGAAGACGTATCAGGGCTAACGCTGAGCGAGGATAGCAGCCCGATCAATACGGAGTGGCTACTCGGACGATTTCCGCTTGCCGACGCACAGCATGTCGATGCTGCGGTGGCTGCAGCGCGGGCAGCATTTCCGGGTTGGAGAGCAACGCCGTCTGCGGAACGCATTCGAATGCTGCGGCGCGTGGGTGAACTGATTGAGGAGCGCGTCTATGAAATTGGCGCGGCGGTTGCACTTGAAGTTGGCAAGAATCGTATGGAGGCCCTGGGAGAAGTGCAGGAAACCGCCGACTTCTTTTACTGTTACTGCGATGATTTTGAAAAACAAAATGGTTTCGATCATGTCTTGCCGGATGATCCTCTGGCAGATTTCAAAAGTCATAACCGATCGGTGATGAAGCCCTACGGTCCGTGGGCAGTCATCGCGCCGTTTAATTTTCCTTTCGCGCTGGCAGGTGGGCCGGCTGCGGCTGCGATGGTCACCGGCAATACGGTGGTCGTCAAAGGCGCCCCTGACACGCCGTGGGCAGTGCGTCTGCTCGCGGATTGTGTGCGTGATGCGGGAATCCCGCCAGGTGTCTTTAATTACCTGTCCGATCCCGACGATTCTGCAGGGCCCTTACTCACTGACCACCCGGACGTGGCGGGCGTAACCTTCACGGGTTCTTATGATGTCGGCATGCAAATCAGTCAGAAAATGACTGCGGGGCCGTACTCACGACCGTGTATTGCTGAAATGGGCGGCAAGAATGCCTGCATCGTAACGGCGAATGGCGACCTCGAACGTGCAGCACTCGGTATTCTCCGTTCATCTTTCGGCTTGAGCGGAGAAAAATGTTCGGCATTGTCCCGGGTTTATGTCGAGGATTCTGTCGCGGATGCGTTACTTGAAAAATTAAAGCCGCAGATCGAGGCGATCAAGGTTGGTGATCCAACGAAAGTTGAGAATTATCTTGGCACGGTCATCAATGACGAGGCTTACGAGAATTATCAGGGTTACCTAGAGGAACTGCGAGAGTCCGGTGCAACGATAATCGCCGGCGGTAATGTGCTCGCCGATGGAGAATCTGCGAAAGGCTACTTCTGCATGCCAACATTGGCTGAAGTTTCTCTTGAACACAGATTGTGGCAACACGAAATGTTCGTGCCCATAGTCATGCTCGCCAGGGTGCCGGACAAGGAAACCGGCATGCAACTGACGAACGACACCCATCTTGGTTTGACGGCCGGCTTTTATGGAGATGAAGCAGAAACCGAATGGTTTTTTGATAATGTCGAAGCGGGTGTCACATACGCAAATCGACCACAGGGTGCGACGACCGGGGCATGGCCTGGATACCAGCCGTTTGGCGGCTGGAAGGGCTCCAGCAGTACCGGTAAAGGGATTGCATCCTTTTATTACCTGGCGCAGTACCTGCGCGAGCAATCACAAACTTCGGTGGAATAAAATCAACGTCGCGCCACACAATAACTGTCTGCAAACGGTATGACGCTGTCAGAGTTGGCCGAGTTTGGCTGGGACTCCTTTTTTCAACAGCAAATAACGGATGAGCAATCAGTGCCGGTTGTGCCGGTGCGCGTAATGAACGTGCACAAATCAGGATTGCAGGTCGCTGGCGTTAATGTTGACACGCAGGCAGAGCAATTAACGGACAATGATGGCCGGGCGACGGTAGGCGACTGGTTGTTATTTAATACCGAAACGCAGCGCATCGTTCGCCGGCTCGATCGAAAAAGCATATTTAAGCGACGGGCACCGGGAACGGACAGGCGTGAGCAATTGATTGCGGCTAATGTCGATACGCTGTTCATCGTTTCGTCGTGCAACCAGGACTTTAATGAGGCTCGCCTGGAGCGCTATCTCAGCATCGCTCGCGATGCAAAAGTCATGGCGCTCATTGTCCTGACGAAAGCCGACCTGACAGATGAGCCGCAGGTATTCGTACAAAAAGCGGCGAAACTTGCGTTGGGAATTCATGTGGAAGCTGTCAATGCGCTGGATGAGGAGGATTTGCGATGCCTCGACGCCTGGCTTGGCTATGGTCAAACCGTTGCGCTGCTTGGGTCTTCCGGTGTTGGAAAGTCAACGCTCTCAAATACATTGCTGGGGCGCAGCGACATCACAACGCAGGCTATCCGCGATGACGATGCGAAGGGCAGGCACACCACAACATCACGAACAATGCATCATTTACCAGGCGGTGCGTGGTTGCTGGATACGCCCGGCATGCGCGAGCTACAGCTGACCGATGTCAGAACGGGTCTGGATGACGTGTTTGCGGAAATTACAGAACTGGCCGCAATTTGCAGGTTCGTGGACTGTACTCACGAAGCAGAGCCGGGCTGCGCTATTCGACGGGCGATTGATGATGACGAAATAGATGTTGAGCGGCTTAATCGCTGGAGAAAACTGATTAAAGAGGAGGCGTACAACAAGGAGAGTATCGCCGATCGTCGTGCGCGCGGTCGTGCGCTAGGGAAGTATTATAAAAGCGCAATAGAAGGCAAGAAGTCGCGAAAGGAATCCTAGCCCGCTGTCGTTCCACGACATTGTCACCAGCATCAAAATGATGCCATTTTTGTGAATAATCGCGGCAAGATGCCGCGACTGAGTAATGCTTTAGTCTGCTATTCGGTAACCAGGTGTGTTTCCGTAATCCCCAGCCGCTGCAGTTTAGCGACAATAGAATCATATTCGAGCACATCGGCGATCGGACCAATTCTTACCCGATACAAGCGCGGTGAACTGTCCTTGTCCTGATGCACGAATGCCGGACCCAGGCCGCTGTCGCGGACCAGCGCAATCCTTTTGCGCGCGTTCTCTGCTTCACCAAATGCGCCGACCTGAACAAATATATTTTCTTCCGGACCTTCTTCCCGAACCGCAACCTGTGCCGCTGGTTGTTTTTCCCTGCTCGGCTGGTCGTAACTGATTGCCGTTACTTCGACCAGGCTCGTACCACTCTGAACCATGTCGAGTTTCAACGCTGCCGAGTAGGACAGGTCGATCAGACGGTTGTCCACGAATGGGCCGCGATCATTCACGCGCACCACCACGCTTTTGTTATTACTTAAGTTGCGGACCCGTACGTAGGTTGGCAATGGCAGCGACTTGTGTGCCGCTGTCATTGCGTACATATCGTAGTCTTCCTGGTTCGAGGTTTTGCGACCGTGGAATTTCTTGCCATACCAGGATGCAACACCTCGCGCCTGGTAGTCGTAACTGGAATCCATCACTTTGTATGTTTCGCCAAAAACCTCGTAATACGGGCCATTGCCGTAGCGACTTTTTGTTTCCTGGCGCGGTGTTGCATCATCCGGAAGCCGGGCGGAAGAGGTTCCGCTGTCCGGCGCACTGTCGCGCGTAGAGGTCGAGACACATGCATACAGGGACAAAAGCGAAAGCAGGGATACGAACAGCGAAAATCGACTACCGAG
Organism: uncultured Woeseiaceae bacterium; assembly: GCA_964403695.1. Taxonomy (GTDB): domain Bacteria; phylum Pseudomonadota; class Gammaproteobacteria; order Steroidobacterales; family Woeseiaceae; genus SZUA-117. Next base: position 43,027 of record CAYOHF010000006.1, read on the forward strand.
GTTACGATTCGTCACTGTTTACCTCGAGCGCAATTTCCTGGCCGAGCTGGTGTACGGCAAGCGCGTACATCACACTGGTGTTGTAGCGGGTAATTACAAAGAAATTGTGAAAGGCGACCCAATACTCTTTGCCGTCTTCGCCATCCAGCGTCTGCAGGTGGCTTTTTTGATCACCTGGCAGGTCGGTCACGAACAAAATGCCCTGATGACTGAGCGAGGTGATGGTTTCTTTGGGTTTAATGGTGTTTTTCGGCGTCTCTCCCCGCCATTGCTCGCCAAGCTTCGCCTGCGCGACCACCTGGGCATCTGCAACCCAGCCGTGCCGGACAAAATAATTGGCTACACTGCCGATAACATCCGTCCAGTTCGACCAAATGTCACGTTTGCCATCATCATTTGAATCAACCGCGTATTCACGAAAGCTCGAGGGCATAAACTGTGGTCGACCCATCGCTCCCGCGTATGAACCGGTCGCATCCGTTGCGTCCATCTCTTCTTCACGGACCAGCAGCAGGAAGTGTTTGAGTTCGCTGCGAAAGAACTTTGACCGCGGCGGGTAATCGAAAGCAAGTGTCGACAATGCGTCAAGCACCCGATAGCCACCGGTAATTCGGCCAAAATACGTTTCAACACCAATGATGCCGACCAGTATTTCAATCGAGACGCCGGTCGCGCCACTAATGCGCTGCAATTCCGCATTGTGCTCACGCCAAAAAGCGGCGCCGGCCTTGATGCGTTCGTCTGTCAGAAAAATGTCCCTGTACTCGTGCCACTTCAGGGTCTTTTCCGCTGGTTTGCTGATTGCCTCGAGAATGGATTCCTGGATTTTTGCGTTTTGCAGGACTGCTTCGAGCGTTGCCCGATCGTAATCGTGCTCGCTCACCATCGAATCAATAAAAAGACGGACATCGGCGCGATCTGTGTCCAGCGCGCTTGCTGTATGACTAGTGAGTATCAGTATCAGAAGTAGCAGAAGCCTGGATTTCATAATAAATTTCATTGGTGAGACAAGAATTTCTTGTGGTTGTGTATAGACATGAGAATACCGAATCCTGCCATCAGGGTCACCATTGATGTGCCGCCAAAGCTTACCAGCGGCAATGGTACGCCAACGACCGGCACCAGGCCCGTTACCATCGCCGTATTGACGAAGACATAGACAAAAAAAGTCAGGCTGATGCTGCCTGCCAATAGCCTGGAAAACGTATCTCGTGCCTGGACCGCGATATACAGCCCGCGACCAACGATAAAAAGGTATAAGCCCAACAGGCTGAGGACACCGAGCAAACCGAGCTCTTCACCCATAACAGCGAAAATAAAATCCGTGTCGCGCTCCGGCAGGAACTCGAGTTGTGCCTGGCTGCCGTTCGTCCAGCCCTTGCCGAACATTCCACCTGAACCGATCGCAATTTTCGACTGGATAATGTTGTAGCCGGCACCAAGCGGATCGGAATCCGGGTTGAGCAGGGTTAGCACGCGTTGTTTCTGGTAATCCTGCATGAAATTCCACAGCACATAAGCACCAGGTATCGCACTAAGGCCCAGCATAAGCATAACCCGAATCGGCAGTCCGGCAAGGATGATGACCAGCACGCCAGACGCAGCGATGAGCAGGGATGTGCCGAGGTCGGGTTGTTTTGCGATGAGTACTGTCGGCACAGCGATCAGCGTTGCAATAACCACCAGGTCCATAAACTTCGGCGGCAGTTGTCGATTGTGGAAATACCAGGCTGCCATCATCGGTACAGCGAGTTTCATAATTTCAGACGGTTGAAACCGTATGCCAATATCGAGCCAGCGCTGTGCTCCCTGGCTGACTTCTCCTTTTACCAGCACCATGATGAGCAGCACCAAGCCAAACAAATATCCCCAGGGTGTCCAGCGGCGCATCAGGTCGGGCGGCAATTGCGCAATGATGACCATGCCCACCAGTGCGACCAGCAGACGCACGCACTGCTGCAACCACAGGTCAAAATTCTGGCTCACCGCGGAGTACAAGACGACCAGGCCAAGGCCGCTGGTCAGGAGCAGAGCGCTAAGCAAAGGGCCATCGAGATTTGAGCGGCGCACTATGCCCGCGAAATTTCTCAACGGCACGGCGTTGCGTTCAAATAGTGGTGACGTGTCGCTAAAACTCATCGGCATCCATCCCCAGGTACTCGTCCATTATGGCCCGTGCAATGGGCGCAGCGACACCGCTGCCGCTTGAACCGTTCTCGACAATTACGGCCACTGCAATGCGCGGTTGCTCGTACGGTGCGAATGCAATGAACAAAGCGTGGTCACGGAGTCGTTCTGCAATTTCATCTTCATCGTACTCTTCCTCCTGCCCCACGGAGAAAACCTGTGCTGTGCCACTTTTGCCGGCCATTTCATAAGCGGCGCCCTTAGCAGCAGCGCGTGCGGTGCCGCGCGGGCCGTGCATGACATCGTGCATCCCGGTCAGAACGTTGTCCCAAAAGAATTCATTCGTGATCTCTACGTCCGCGAGTTGCTGCGGTCTGATCGTTGTTCGCTCACCGGTCAGCGGATCCTCGAATGCCGCCACCAGGCGCGGTTTGAAGCGTGTTCCACGGGACGCCAACGCCGCAGTTGCATTCGCCAGCTGCAACGGTGTTGTCAGCAAGTAGCCCTGGCCAATAGCGGCAATCACGGTCTCGCCAGGAAACCATACCTGGTCGGCGCGTTCTCGAAACGCCGTTTTCTTCCAGGCTCGTGAGGGGACGAGTCCGTTTGACTCCCCGGTCAAGTCCAGACCTGTCTTTTTCCCGAGTCCGAACTGGTCAAGGTAATAATGCATGCGATCGATGCCGATATCGCGACTGATCTCGTAAAAATAGACATCACAGGATTGTGCGAGCGCATCGTGCAAATCAACCTCGCCGTGACCACCAGGGCGCCAGTCGCGATAGCGATGCGTGCTCCCAGGCAAGCTATACCAACCAATGCAAACAGAGCGTCGTGTAACGTTGGTAGCACCGGTTTCAAGTGCGGCCAGCGCCAGCATGGGTTTGATCGTAGAGCCAGGCGGATAGGTGCCAACTACCGCGCGATTGAATAGCGGCCGGTCTTCGTTATTTTGCAGTGCGTTGTACTCGCTTGGACTCATTCCGACCGCAAACAAATTAGGGTCAAATGCCGGTGCGCTGACGAGCGCGAGGATATCGCCGTTGTTCGGATCAATAGCAACAACCGAACCACGTCGACCTTCCATGGCTTCTGTAGCCACTCGTTGCAAATCGAGATCCAGGGTCAGATAGAGATTAGAGCCGGGACTGGGGGACTCACCTTCCGGCAACGAATCGGCAGAGTCCCTGGTACCAATGGGAACCTGGCGGCCGCGAGCGTTCGTGACCACCTGCTGGTAACCGACTTCGCCGTGCAACAGTTCTTCGTTGAAATGTTCGACGCCCGTTTTGCCGGTGTGTGATGTGCCGGCATACGCTGCTTGCTCAAGCCGCTGCAGGTCCGCCGTACTTAGTGCACCGACATAGCCGATCGCGTGCGATATCAATTTGCCGTGCGGGTAATGGCGCACCAGTCGTGGCTGAAAATCCACGCCGGGAAATTTTGGCCGCCGAATAGCGAAGTCGGCAATCTCGTCGTCGGAGAGGAAAAAACGCAACGTGACCGGCTTAAATCGCAGCCCGTTCTCGCTCAGGCCGTCCAGGCGAGGAATGTCTTCTTCCTTGATCAAACCGATATCGGCCAGTCGCGCCAGTGTGTCCTGGATGTCCGGTACTTGTTCCGGAATCAGCTCAAGCTGATACGCAGGAAGGTTTTCTGCAAGAATCCGGCCGCGGCGGTCGAAAATAAGTCCACGCGTCGGGGGTAATGCCTCTATGCGTACACGATTGCCCGCCGATTTTTCGGCGAACAGTTCGTAGTCAAAAACCTGCAGCTGCACCAGGCGCGCGACGACGACACCGATTAAAACTACAGCAATAACAGATGAAAGAATTACACGTGAGACGAACAGCCGTTGTTCGGAATGATGGTCCTTGATGGGTGCTATCAGGCTCATCGGTTCATTCAGGCCCGGGCACGCTCACGCAGTCCGGATAGAATGAGCATCAAAATGGGCCAGACCACGGTACCGCTGACGACGGGTCCCCAGTAGACGACTGCCGGAGGATTGATGCCGACCACACCGTTGACCCAGAACAGTATGAATTGATAGAGCGCGAGCATGGCAAAGATGGTCGCCGTTAGCTGCAGTGGCGGAAACTGGCGCAGTTGCAGGTGAAATTTGACGCTGACGTAAATGGTGAGACAAAGCGCCAGCGCGTGCTGCCCGAGCAACGTACCAGTGGCGACATCAAGTATTAGACCCGTCACCCAGGCACCACCAATACTGTAAGTCCGCGGCAAGCTCATGGACCAGTATATAAGTGTCAGTGCAACCCAATCCGGCCGGTAGAATTCAGCCCAGTCCGGCATTGGCGTGATGGAGAGCATTAGCGCGAAAACGATGCTGATCACAATCGGCATATGCCGCATTGCGTGGTCTTTACTCATTCACGGGTTCCTCATCAGCTACCGCGGCTTCTTCAACAGCAGCTTCTGGCGCAGTCTCGACGGACGACCAGATCAACATGACCTCACGAATCTGATTCAGGGCAGCGGCCGGTTTTGCCGTGACGACCGCAAATGGTTCCTGTGGGATTCGCGTGATTGAATCGATAATGGCGACCGGATAGCCGGCAGGAAATGCGCCGCCGAGGCCAGACGTAACCAGCAAGTCTCCTTGAACAATATCTGCGTTGTTGGGCAGGAATGGCAAATCGAGATGTTCATAGTCGCCGGTGCCTACCGCGATCGTGCGCAGACCGGTCCGGTTTACCTCAACGGGTAACGCGTGATCAGGATCGCTGATAAGAATGCTCTGCGATGACAATACGCCGGCCTCAATAATCTGGCCGACAACACCATTTGCATCTACCAGCGTCTGGCCGTCATACACCCCATCACGCGTGCCTTTGTCTACAACGATTACGTGGCGAAAAGGATTCGAACTCGCCGACATGATTTCGGCTACGCGTACCTGGTCACGAACCTGCGTTCTGGCCTCGAGCATTACCCGTAGCCTGGCGTTCTCGGCCTCGAGGGCAGAATAGCGTTGCAGCCGGGCCTTGGTAAGCAGCCGTTCGGTATTAAGGCGGGCGTTTTCCACCTGTAACTGGTTGCGGCTGGCCGTTGAGTCCTGTGTCCAAAGCCACAATGACACCGGTGCATCGACAACGACGCGCAATGGATAAACCGTTGCGCCGATGGCTTTGCGCAGGGTGTCGAGGTGATTGTCACGGTGGTCAATGACCAGCAGTAAAATGCTCAGACCGGCAAGCAGTAGCAAGCGCAGGCCGAGCGCGGGCGAGTTGGTCGAGTGAATTCGTTGGTTGGATTTGGCGGCGGCCATCAGCGTAGTTTAGCAGGCTGCTGATCGCATTATGTGTTCGGGTAAGCTCTTTACTGCTTATTCCAATCCGAATACTGCCGGGCCGTGCTCGTCGATCAGCTCGATGACCCGTCCACCACCGCGGGCGACGCAGGTCAGCGGATCATCGGCGATAACTACTGGCAATCCGGTTTCTTCCATTAGTAACTTGTCGATGTCGCGCAGCATCGCACCACCGCCGGTCAGGACTATGCCACGGTCTGCGACATCGGCACCGAGTTCCGGTGGTGTCTGTTCCAATGCTTCTTTGACAGCGCCAACGATGCCCTGCAAGGGTTCCTGCAGCGCTTCCAGTATCTCGTTGCTGTTCAGTGTAAAGGCGCGCGGCACGCCCTCGGACAAATTGCGGCCCTTGACAGATATTTCCCTGACTTCCTGCCCCGGAAACGCAGAGCCGATTTCATGTTTGATCCGCTCGGCAGTCGCTTCACCGATCAGGATGCCGTAGTTACGGCGTACGTAGTTGGTGATTGCCTCGTCGAAGCGATCGCCACCAATCCTGACGGAGGCGGCATAGACGATACCGTTCAATGAGATCACTGCGACCTCCGATGTGCCACCACCAATATCGAGCACCATCGAGCCGCGTGCTTCATGCACCGGCATGCCGGCGCCGATTGCCGCCGCCATTGGTTCAGGAATCAGATGTACTTTGCGCGCACCGGCGCCCTCGGCAGATTCGCGAATAGCACGCCGTTCGACCTGGGTCGAACCGTACGGTACGCAAACCAGAACGCGGGGACTCGGGCGAAAATATCGGGTGCCGTGAGCTTTGCGGATGAAATGCTGCAGCATTTTCTCGGTCACGGTGAAATCGGCGATGACGCCGTCTTTCAGGGGACGAATTGCCGTGATATTGCCGGGCGTTCTGCCCAGCATGTTCTTGGCCTCAGCGCCGACGGCCTCGACCACACGACCGCCACGGCCGGAGTCCTCCCGGATCGCAACAACCGATGGCTCGTCGAGCACGATGCCGTGCCCACGTGAGTATATAAGGGTGTTTGCAGTCCCGAGATCGATCGACAGATCGTTCGAGAAATAACCTAGAATGTTCTTGAGCATGTGGGGGTAGAGTCCGGCAAATAGTAGCGACGACGCAATGTAACAACGGACACGACATTGCACAAGACGGCGTGTATTATTGCTGCCCGAAACCCGCCGCAAATCTCGCCTGACGCGAGAATCCGGATCATCTCGTGTCGCTAAGCAAAGAACAGGTTGAATACATCGCAACGCTCGCCCGGCTGAAGCTGCAGGACGACGAAATAGCCGATGTGGTCGAAAAATTGTCCAGTATTGTCGATTTTGTCGATCAGCTCCAGGCAGCGCCTACTGACGACGTAGAGCCGATGGCGCACCCGCTCAACATGTCCCAGCGCCTGCGGGCGGACGAGATTACCGAATCTGACCAGCGTGACCAGGTGCAGAAAAATGCGCCTTCCGTGGCGGATGGTTATTACCTGGTCCCCAGGGTGATCGAGTAGCGATGAGCGCGACTCACAACGAACTGCACCAGCAATCGCTGGCAGATCTTGCACGAGGACTCAGCACAGGTGATTTCTCATCGCGGGAACTGACCGAAGCTTTACTGGCGCGCATCGAAAAGCATCAACAGCAATTGAATGCATTCATTACGATTACCCACGAGGAAGCGCTGGCGAGTGCCGATCTCGCCGATAAGGCCCGCGCCAGCGGTGATGCCGGGGCCCTGAACGGACTGCCTATCGTCTACAAGGATCTCTTCTGTACTAAGGACGTCCTTACCACCTGCGGTTCGCGGATCCTGGAGAAATTCGTTTCTCCGTACGACGCCACCGTTGTTGAACGGCTGAAATCTGCCGGCACTGTAATGCTCGGCAAAACCAATATGGACGAGTTCGCAATGGGGTCGTCCAACGAGACCAGTTATTACGGGCCTGTTACCAATCCGTGGAACACCAAATTATCTCCGGGCGGATCGTCCGGTGGTTCAGCAGCAGCTGTGGCGGCAAGACTTACTCCGGCCGCGACCGGCACAGATACCGGTGGTTCGATCCGGCAACCCGCAGCACTGACGGGAACTGTTGGCCTGAAAGCCACCTACGGTCGAGTGTCGCGTTTCGGCATGGTCGCATTTGCATCGAGTCTGGACCAGGCCGGCGTTATTACAAGAACAGCCGAAGACGCCGCCATGCTGATGGGCGTGATGGCCGGTTTCGACAAACGCGATTCGACCTCGGTGGATCACCCGGTTCCGGATTACGTTGCCGGTCTTGCACGCCCGGTCAAAGGACTGAAAATCGGCATCGTGCGGCAACATTTTGACGAAGGACTCGATGCCACTTGCGCCGAAAAGGTCAATGCTGCCCTGGCTGCATTGAAAGCAGAGGGCGCCACGCTGATCGAAATCGATTTGCCGAATATTGACCTTTCGGTTCCCACTTACTACGTGGTCGCGCCCGCCGAGTGCTCATCGAACCTGTCGCGCTTTGATGGCGTGCGCTTCGGACGTCGCAGCGAAAACCCGGAAGACCTCCTGGATTTGTACAGTCGCAGTCGCGGTGAAGGATTCGGCGCAGAAGTAAAACGCCGCATAATGACCGGCACTTACGTCTTGTCGGCCGGCTACTACGATGCGTATTACCTGAAAGCACAAAAGGTTCGCCAGTTAATCAGCCAGGATTTCAAAAACGCGTTTGCAGATGTTGATGTCATTGCAGGTCCAACGGCGCCGACCACAGCATTCGCCATCGGCGAGAAGACAGACGATCCGATCACCATGTACCTGAATGACATCTACACGATTGGCGCGAACCTTGCCGGTCTGCCCGGTTTGTCGGTACCTTGCGGATTCGCGGATGGCTTACCGGTCGGCCTGCAACTGGTAGGTCCGCACTTTGCTGAAGAAGCTATCCTCGCTTGTGCGCATCAGTATCAACAGCTTACTGATTGGCACAACCAGGCTCCCGGGGACTTCGCGTGAGTGCCGGCTGGGAAGTGGTCATCGGGCTGGAGGTACATACGCAGCTCGCCACCAAAAGCAAAATCTTCTCCGGATCATCGACAGCTTATGGTGCGGAACCGAACACCCAGGCTTCCCTGATCGATCTGGGCTATCCGGGCGTATTGCCCGTGTTGAATGGCGAGGTCGTGCGCATGGCCGCCAAGTTTGGTCTTGCGGTTAACGCAACCGTTGCGCCGCGCTCGATATTCGCCAGGAAAAATTATTTCTACCCCGATCTGCCAAAGGGCTACCAGATAAGCCAGTTGGAGTTACCAATCGTCGAGGGTGGCGAGATGTTTATTCGTGACGAGGAGGGTGCCGAAAAACGCATCGGCATCACACGTGCGCACCTCGAGGAAGACGCCGGGAAGTCACTGCATGAGCGATTCGACAAGATGTCGGGAATTGACCTGAACCGGGCCGGTACGCCACTTCTCGAGATCGTATCCGAGCCGGAAATGAATTCCGCGAAAGAGGCCGTCGCCTACATGCGCAAGATTCATTCCATCGTGCGCTACCTCGAAATATCTGATGGCAACATGCAGGAAGGCTCATTCCGCTGCGATGCGAACGTCTCTGTTCGGCCGCGCGGCCAGGAAGAGCTGGGCACAAGGACCGAGGTAAAAAACCTGAACTCATTCCGCTATGTTGAGAAAGCAATAAACTTTGAAGTCGAACGACAAATCGAACTTATCGAAGACGGTGGAAAAGTTCGCCAGGAAACCCGTTTATACGACTCGGTTAAAAATGAGACCCGGCCGATGCGCAGCAAAGAGGAGGCGAACGACTATCGCTATTTTCCTGATCCGGATTTGTTGCCAGTTGAACTCGACGCAGAATTTATCGAGGCTGTACGCCAGACGTTGCCCGAATTACCCGATGCCAAACAACAGCGATTTGTCGATCAATACCAGCTTAAATCTGCTGACGCAGAAATCCTGACCGTTAGTCGTGCATTGGCGGATTATTTCGAGACTGTTGCTGCCAGGAGTGCTGCAGCTCCACAAGTTGCAGCCAACTGGATTGTGGGTGGTTTGTCTGCTGCGATGAACAAGGATGGTATCGATATTCAGGACAGCAGAATTGCTGCCAATGAACTCGCCGGGCTACTCGATCGCATCGAAGACAAGACCATCTCCGGCAAGATCGCAAAGGAAGTATTTGATGCGATGTGGGCGGGCGAGGGTAGTGCAGATGAAATTATTGAAAAGAAAGGTTTGAAGCAGATTACCGACTCGGGAGCGATCGAGGCAATCGTGGCAGCCGTCATCGAAGCAAATCCGTCCCAGGCGGCTGACTTCCGTGCCGGCAAGGACAAGCTGCTCGGATTTTTCGTGGGCCAGGTAATGAAGGAAACCGGTGGCAAGGCTAATCCGGGCCAGGTTAACGAGATCATCAGGAAGATGCTGGCGGGTTGACCCGGACAGGTTGTTGTAATGGCCAGGACTCGACCGTTCTCCGGGAAGGGTCAGGTTCGATCGTTTCCGAATGCCTGTTTTTTTTGCCAACTGAAAGTGGCAGTCTATTCCCGATTTGTTAAAAGCACGCCGGATTGCACGTGACCCTTCCTGTGCGACCACCTGGAAGACGCTGGCCGGGAATATTGCCAAAACCGCCAGTTGTTGGGTCAGATACTTTTTCTCCGCCGCCGCTGGCACCGCCGCAAGATCTTTCCCCAATTGCGTATACGAATCCTCTTTCATAAATATGTGGTATCAATACGCCATATGAATAAAAGAGTACGAATATACGGGCTAATAATCGCAAGTATGGCTCTGATCTACCTTTTCGGTGCAAGTGCGCCGCAGATGGATGATTCTCTTAGCTCGAGCGCGGCAAATACGAAAATGGAACCTGCCAGAGAGGTTTTCCCGGCGCAATCCAGCAACGGTGCAGCAGACGGTTTTCTGGACGAGAATGCCGACCGAAAGGACAAAGCTGCAGTCGACGAACGGTGGAGCACATTTGGTGTCTTGTTGCCCGATCCCTGGCTGGTTTATTCAGGAAATATCGTTTTGGCGCAGGAAGGTGACGCTGGCGCTCAGTATGAAATCTCACGCGTACTGTTCGAATGCAAGGCAGTTACGTCGCAGCGACTAATAGACAAATATGCTGCGGAAGGCATTTTCACCGAAGAGACTGCCCAGGACGCGCAGGAGCAATTGGACTGGTGTCGTGAGCTCAACGACAATATCGGTTCAGACCTGATGAGACAGTCTCTCGACTGGCTGGACGCGGCGGCAGAACAAGGTCATGTGCTCGCTCTTGGTCGACAAGTCGCTTTTGCTCCCTACGACTACTCTCCTGACGAGGCAAAAGAAGTAATGATGGGTGTAGTGCGCAGTGGTGAGCCCGAAATGTACGCGATGATGATGTCTTACTACGCCAACTATCGGGATGACGAATTCGTCTCCTATGAGGCGTGGTCGACATTGATGTGTCAAAACATTACGGGTTGCGAAATGGAGGAGTATCGACGGCGAAATGATCTCGCTTCGCTACGCCCTGGAGAGCAGGCACAAGTTGACGCTGCAGTCGAACTTATTGCGACGGCCCTGGACGCCAATAATTGGACCCCGATCGCCGATTTGTTATGAGCTCCTATTCGGCGCAATTACCTTACTGTCGATTGTCCATAAAGTGCTTCAGCATATATTTTCCAGGTCCGACCAGATAAACAACGATACAGCTGAGGAAAAGGAAGATGCCGTATTCCCAGCCGCCGTCAGGTTTGCTGGTGTAGTTCCAACCGTTTTCAAAATGTATGGCACCGGCACCGAAAGCCACTGCGCCCAGGAGTGGAGTGATCAGCCGGGTTTTAATACCGAGAATAAGCAGTATTCCGCCCGCCCATTCAATGACGGCAGCGGGTGGCGCGAATCAGCCTGGAATCATGTTGATATGCCAAGCCGTGTGCGCTTCGAATTCGTCCATGGCGTGTTTGATTCCAATGGTGAATACCTTCAGATAGCCATGGGAAATAAATGTGATTCCCAATGAAACCCGCAAGATAAGTAGACCAAAATCAAGTTACTTTTCTTCGCTCATAGGTTGCCCAGGAATGGTTAGTTGAATAGATTTTGATCTTACCAGCAGCGATTGAATTTGCACGAATGAGTCCGTGCTGTATATATGCTTGTTTTTAGGGAAATATCGCGAGTATCCGTTTTCGTCCACAAACGGACATCGACTGCGAACGAAACGCCAGGTCAATGCCGATGATCAGATTCTAACGATGTACAGATATCGGCGCAGCTTGCCTGCCTCCGCTGCCGGCAGATAGTCCTCATCTGCATCGAGCATGAAACTATCGAATATCACCTCATTTCCCTCTGCGACGAAGTCATCTTTTAGTTCGAGTGCGACCTTTTTAAGTTTCGGCCAGAAGCTCAAAAATCTTTCCGTATAGTCGTAGACGTCGTAGTCCAGGCCAAGTTTTTTAAGTGCTATGGCAATCCAGTTGCTATTTGGCTCATTGTCGGCTGGCGAGTCATCCAGCAAAGTTGTATTTGCAATGAAGATCCCTATTCGCCCTCCGGGCTTGACTAATCGACTGATTGAGGCCAGCGCTTCATTAATATCAGCGACCCAGTAAATCGTGTCGATTGACACCACTACATCGAATGCACGTTCGGCAAAATCGAGCGCATTCATGTCGCCTTGCACAAATCCCAGTCGATCTTGCTTGCCGCTGGTGCGGTTGGCTGCTGTCTCGATTGCCGTTGCAGCATAGTCGAGACCAGTAACATGCGCGCCGGTTTCGTCGGATATGTACGCCGAGATGCCGCCTGCACCACACCCCAGGTCGAGCACTTTGTCATTTTTTCCTATTTCCAGATGAGCAATCAGATCATTGACAGAATCCATGTCGGCCTGCCCATCTTGCGTAAGATCCTGGCCGAATACTCGCTCGCAAAGTCTTGAGTGCGCGATGCTTGCCTGCGCGGCGGGATAATAATGCTGGTAGTAATACCAAAAGTGATCGGGACGCTCGGCGTAGTAGTGCTCCGCAAGTGGGCGGCCACTGTCAGTTAGCGAATAGCCGCTTTCGCTGCCTTGGATCAGACCTTTATCAATCAACCTCTGCCACGAGTCCGACCAGTCCTCGAGGTACTTCCAATATCGGTCTGCGCTACTCTCGAGCGTTACGCGATCGCATGACTTGCCTTCTATTTCGGCTCGCCGAATGCTCGCCAACACCTGGATATCTGCTTCGTTCATTTAGCTACCCTCCCAA
>CAYOHF010000007.1:0-53307 GCA_964403695.1 uncultured Woeseiaceae bacterium
CGCATAAGTCAGCCTAATTCGCGGCTGAAGCCGCTCCCACGTTAGTGTGGCGACACTCTGATCGTGGGAGCAACTGTCTAAATTATTGTGCGTAGTTGGAGTATCATGATGGGTGCAAAAGCGAAGAGGCTGCGAATTTCCTCAACACATCTGATGACCTTGCCGGCGGTTTCAGGATATGGAGCCGGGATGACGTCACGATCAGTCTTCGCTAGCATCTGCCCATTAACAGTCGCGGCCGTTTGCCGCCGCATGAGGTAGAGCCATGACAGTTGTCGAAAATCGTTCGCGTTCCGAGTGGGAAGATCTTGATCGCGATCACTATTTGCACCCGTTTACCGATCACAAGGATCTGAGCGAGAAGAAAAGCCGCATCATCACCCGGGCGGATGGTGTTTACATCTTCGATGCCGACGACAATAAGATTCTCGACGGCATGTCGGGACTCTGGTGTGTAAATGCGGGCTACGGCAGGGACGAACTGGTCGAAGCGGCAGCGAACCAGTTACGCGAGCTGCCTTACTACAACAGCTTTTTTCAGTGTGCTCACCCGCCGTCCATTGAGCTTTCACGCATGCTCATGGAAATTACTCAGCCGCAATTCAACCGTGTTTTTTATACGGGCTCAGGGTCCGAATCCATCGATACGATGATCCGCATGGTGCGTCGTTACTGGGATCTTCTTGATCAGCCGAATCGGCAGTTCATTATTTCCCGTGATAACGCGTACCACGGTTCAACGGTGGCAGGCGCAAGCCTGGGCGGAATGCGGCCCATGCACGAGCAGGGTGGCACCCTGGGTGGTATTGCGCACATTGAACAACCTTACTGGTTTGGTAGTGATCACACGCTATCTGCGGACGAGTTCGGTTTGCAGACGGCCAGGGCGCTGGAGAGAAAGATAGAGGAGCTTGGCCCCGAGCGGGTCGCGGCGTTTGTGGCTGAGCCGATTCAGGGCGCCGGCGGCGTCATAATCCCGCCAGACACCTACTGGCCGGAGATTAAAAGAATCTGCGATGAATACGGCATCCTGCTCGTCACGGACGAAGTTATCTGTGGCTTCGGTCGTCTCGGCGAATGGTTTGGAGCAGACTACTATGGCGTGGCGCCAGACCTTATGACTTTTGCCAAAGGCGTGACGTCGGGATATCTGCCACTTGGCGGGGTGATGGTCGGTGATCGCGTCGGCGACGTCCTTATCGACAAGGGTGGCGAATTTTTCCACGGCTATACCTATTCCGGGCATCCGGCGTCCTGTGCAGTTGCCATCGAGAACATACGAATACTGCAACGTGAAAACCTGATCGAGCGAGTGCGTGACGACATCGGACCGTATCTGCAGAAAAAATGGCAAACGCTGGCGGAGCATCCAATTGTTGGTGAAACGCGAATGGTTGGGTTGATGGGTGCGCTTGAGTTGGTCGAAAATAAGGATACTCTGGAACGGTTCGACGAAGGTGTCGGTGCGGGCACGATATGCCGGGATCACCTGGTCAATAATGGCTTGGTGATGCGAGCGGTTGGTGATTCGATCGTCGTCGCACCACCGCTGGTGCTGACCCATGAGGAGGCGGACGAGTTGATCGAAAAAGCCTGGAAGTGCCTCGACCTGACGCAGCAATCCATACAGGCCATCCGGTAAATGAGAACCATATGACGGTTAAGAAAACTGGCGATCTCGCCGTAACACGCGACAGTTTGTACGGCACAATTAGCGAGCCTACTTATGCAGGCGCGACCTCATTCCTGCGCCGCAAGTACACGCGGGATCTGGATGGTGTCGATATTGCTGTTACCGGAGTGCCTCTCGATACAGCTACCACCAACAGGCCAGGCGCAAGATTTGGACCGCGTGCTATTCGCGCCGCTTCAACGATGATGGCCTGGGAGCGACCCTACGGAACATCGTTCGATCCGTTCGATAAACTGGCTGTTATTGACTACGGCGACTGCTTTTTCGATTTTGGTCGACCGGAGTTAGTGCCGGACGCAATAGAGGAGCACGCGCAGAAAATCATCAGTGCCGGCCCGGCGTTATTAACGCTTGGGGGCGATCACTTTATCGCCTATCCGCTTTTGAAGGCGCATGCCAAAAAATATGGTGCGCCATTGTCACTGCTGCACTTCGACGCACACAGCGATACCTGGGCAGACGAAGAAGGGCGCGTCGATCATGGCACGATGTTCTGGCATGCGGCAAAAGAAGGGATTGTTGATCCCAAGCACTCAGTACAAATTGGCCTGCGCACGACCAACGACGACACACTCGGATTTAATGTCCTGGACGGACCATGGGTGCACAAAAATGGTATTGACGCCGTCATCAGTGAAACGAAGAAACACATTGGCGACAGGCCGGTTTACCTGAGTTTCGATATCGATTGCCTGGATCCCAGTTACGCGCCAGGCACCGGTACCCCGGTCTGCGGCGGCCTGACGACGCATCAGGCAATCTCAATCATACGTGGCCTGGCCGGTATCAATCTGATCGGAATGGATCTCGTCGAGGTTGCACCGGCGTACGACGTCGGCGAAATTACGGCGTTGGCAGGTGCTGCGCTGGCGATGGAAATGATCAACCTGTACGCCAATCGTCCAGATAGTTAATTCGCGGCAAGCAAAAATATTTCGCGAACCAGCAGTCCTGCATCGAGCATCTCGACGATCTGCTCCGCCTGGGCGCTGGTGGTCCAGCTTGTGCCGCCATAGTCGCAACCGAGCACGGTTCGTTCGACCTCGCGCATGGCAGGCAGGCTGCTTACTTCATAACTCGTCGCAAATCTCTGGCAGCAATTCGCAAAGTTAATATCACTTTTAAGCATTGTTGGTTACCTGCATGGCGATGAACCGGTTAATCCGGAAAGCGATGACGACTGGCGTTCTGAATTATATCTTCTAGACTTAACGAATTACCCACAGGAGAAGAATAATGAACAAAAGAAAAATCGCTGCGGTAGCTATATCTCTATCTCTATCGTACTTGTTTGCTGCTCCAGCGTTCGCAGACAATGTTATACAAATATGGGTTTGTGAATTGCACGAAGGCAAGACGGGCGCCGACGCTGTGGACGTTTCCGAGACGTGGCTCAAAGCGGCCAAGAGTATTGCGGGTGGTGAAGAACTAAATGTTCTCCTGCGTTTGCCGATTGCAGCGAATGCTGCAGATGATAGTTTCAGATTCGTATTGGTTGCCCCGGACGCAAAGAGCTGGGGTACCTGGTTTGTAAACTCCAGCACAAATTTTTCCCTTGCCGAGGCAAATGATACCTGGAATGAAGTTGCGTCCTGCTCAGGCAGTTCCATGTGGGCCGGTGTTCCGATCGGATAACGCTGGCCGTAATTGAAGCAGCCTGATATTGTCTAGAAGCTCGGTGGTGTGCAGGCGCTGACGATCAGGCAGTCTTCATTACCTACGTTTTTGAAACGATGCGGTATGCGGCTGTTGAAACGGTACGCGTCGCCGACAGAAAGTATTTGTACTGCATCGCCCACTGTGACTTCAAGCCGTCCTTGCAGAACGATGCCGCCTTCTTCTGATTCATGGCTTAGTTTTGATTGACCGGTGTCGGCACCGGGACGATAGCGCTCGTACAAAATTTGTAACTGGCCTTCGCCGAGTTCATTGCCGACCTGCAGGTAGGTGATCGGTCCGCTGCTAATCTCGCTCAATTCGTTGTGTGTGTAAAAGTACTTCTCTCCAACGCGTGAATCCGCCGCAAAAAAGTCAGAAAATGAAACCTCCAGCGACTCCAGGATGCGTTTCATTAAGCCCATTGACGGGTCGGTACGCCCGTGTTCGATCAGTGAAATGGTCGCGTTGGAAACGCCCGCAAGCGATGCGAGCTTGCGTTGTGAAAGGCCGCGTTGAGTGCGCAGCGCCTGCAATCTCAGGCCAATATTGTCCATAATGGAATCCGGTGTTAAATTGTTAAATTTAGTTAACAAACCTGCCGCCCATTCTAATGAAATCAACGACTTATTTTCAACTATTTAAATATTGTTAACTGAGATGCCTTGCAGTACGCTGGCCAGCTATACAAGAAACCAGCGAACATACTTAAGTATTACTATGCCGTTACGGCGAACAGGCCTCTGCCGAATCTCTCTGCATGAATTGGAGACAGAAAAATGACTGACAATACCGTAAGACAATTACATACCGATCTGCCGGACCTGGAAGCGCAGTGGATGCCATTCACGGCGAATCGTTATTTCAAGCAGAACCCGCGACTGATTACACGCGCTGAGGGAATGTATTGCTGGACACATGAGGGCAAGCAATTGCTCGATGCCGTTGCCGGGCTCTGGTGTTGCAATGCCGGGCATTGTCATCCGAAGATCGTCGAAGCCATCAAGCAGCAGGCGGAAACGCTTGACTATGCGATGGCGTTTCAGCTTGGTCATCCGAAGGCATTCGAATTGGCGAACAAACTCACCGCCATGGCGCCGGATGGAATCGACTACGCGTTTTTTGTGAACTCGGGATCGGAAGCGGTCGATACTGCATTGAAAATGGCGCTTGCCTACCATCGTTTACGCGGTGAGGGTGAACGCACAAGATTTATTGGACGTGAGCGCGGTTACCATGGCGTCGGTTTTGGCGGTATATCTGTCGGCGGCATGTCAGCGAACCGTAAGATGTTTGGTGCAATGTTGCCGGGCGTTGATCACTTGCCGCATACGCACAACCTGCAGGAAAATGCTTATTCCAGAGGTCAGCCACAATGGGGTGCACACCTGGCTGATGAGCTGGAAAACATCGTCGCATTGCATGATGCATCGACGATCGCTGCAGTCATCGTTGAACCAATTGCCGGTTCCGCCGGTGTGTTGATTCCACCGCAAGGTTACCTGAAGCGGATCCGCGATATATGTGACAAGCACGGCATCCTGCTGATTTTTGATGAAGTCATCTGTGGATTTGGCCGAACCGGTGATAACTTCGGTTCAACGCGTTTCGGTGTTACAGCCGATTTGATGACCACTGCAAAAGGTCTCACCAGTGGCACAGTTCCAATGGGCGCGGTGCTTGCTAAAGGTGACATCTACGATACTTTCATGACGGGACCCGAAGGTGCGATCGAATTTTTCCACGGTTATACCTATTCCGGTCATCCACTGGCCGCGGCTGCCGGTTGTGCAACGCTTGATGTATATCTTGAGGAAGGACTGATCGAGCGCGCACGTTCCATGGAAGACAAGTTCGCAGATGCACTGCACAGTCTGAAGGGCGAGCCAAACGTGATCGACGTCAGGAATTTTGGATTGATCGGTGCGGTCGAACTCGAGCCAATTGAAGGCAAGCCGACTGCGCGTGCGATGCAGATTTTCCGCAAATGTCTTGATGACGGCGTCATTATCAGGACGACGGGTGACACGCTGGCATTTTCGCCACCGTTGATCATTGAGGATGAGCAGATCGAAACCGTTGTTGAGACGGTACGTAGTGCGATAAGAGCACAATAGTCACTAATTTTTCAGGATAAATAGCATGGCAGAAAAAGCCGCGGCAATAGATGTAGTGAGAAAGGTCCCCAACTGGATCAACGGGCAAGTAGCCTCGTCCGATTCAGATCGGTATGGAGATGTATTCGATTCGGCAACCGGGGAACGCTGTGCTGAAGTTGTCCTGTCGACTGAGGCTGACGTTGATGCGGCCCTCGCCGCTGCAAAGGCTGCATTTGCAGGCTGGTCAGCTACGCCGGTGTTGCGACGTGCAAAAGTCATGTTCCGGCTGAAGGAATTGATTGAGCGCGACAAAGACGAGATCGCTGCAATCATTGCGCAGGAACATGGCAAGGTGCTGCATGACGCCGCCGGTTCGATTCAGCGCGGCCTCGAAGTGGTCGAATTCGCCTGTGGAATCCCGCATTTGATCAAAGGCGAATACAGCGACCAGGTCGGCACCGGTGTTGACACTTATTCGATGCGCCAGCCGATGGGGGTTTGCGTTGGCATCACCCCATTTAATTTTCCGGCGATGGTGCCGCTGTGGATGTTCCCGCTGGCGATCGCCTGTGGCAACACCTTCATTTTGAAACCATCGGAAAAAGATCCGAGCTGCGCAATGAAGTGGGCGGAGTTATTGCATGAAGCCGGGCTGCCGCCAGGGGTTTTCAATGTTGTGCAAGGTGATCACGTGGCCGTGAATTCGCTCCTGGCTGATGATCGCGTTGCTGCAGTCAGTTTCGTCGGCTCCACGCCGGTTGCAGAGCATGTATACAAAACCGCCTCTGCCAATGGCAAACGGGTACAGGCGCTCGGCGGTGCGAAGAATCACCTCGTCGTGCTACCTGATGCTGACATGGAGCAGGTTGCCGACGCACTGGTCGGTGCTGGCTACGGCTCAGCAGGCGAACGTTGCATGGCAATTTCCGCCGTGGTGACAGTCGGTGATTCGACCGAGCCATTGCTGGAGAAACTGTTGCCGAAAATTGCAGCACTAAAAATCGGTCCTGGCATGGACAACAGCAATGATATGGGTCCGTTGATCACCGCGGAGCATCGCGACAAGGTACGTTCGTATATCGATATTGGTGAAGAAGAGGGCGCCACAGTCGTGGTCGATGGTAGAAAGCACGAAATTACCGAGTCTCCTGGCTACTTCCTTGGCCCGACTCTTTTTGATCATGTCACGAGCGAAATGCGTGTCTACCGGGAAGAAATTTTTGGCCCGGTATTGACGATTACGCGCACCGAAACTTTTGATGAAGCGATCAGCCTGATCAATGCCCATGAATACGGCAACGGCACGGCTATATTTACGCGTGATGGCGACGCAGCGCGCGAATTTGCGCATGGCATTCAGGTCGGCATGGTCGGCATCAACGTGCCAATTCCGGTGCCGCTTGCGTTTCACAGTTTCGGTGGCTGGAAGCGCTCACTTTTTGGCGATATGTCCATCTACGGTATGGAAGGCGTGCGTTTTTACACGCGCCTGAAAACGGTAACTTCACGCTGGCCAACGGGCATTCGTTCAGGAGCAGATTTTTCCATGCCGACGATGTAATCTCTTGGCATGGAAATTAAAGGCGAGTATCAGATCGACGCCAGCCGGGAGGCTGTTTGGGACGCCCTGAACGATCCCGAAATGCTGAAGAAGTGTATTCCGGGTTGCGAATCGCTGGAGCAAGTCGGCGATAACGAATTTAAAGCCAAAGTAATGGCGACGATCGGGCCTGTTCGGGCTCGCTTCGACACCCGTCTGTCACTCGAGAACCTGAATCCGCCCGAGAGTTATACCCTTGCAGGGGAAAGCAAAGCCGGCATGGCCGGATTTGGTCGCGGCAGTGCCGAGGTCAGGCTCCAGGAACGCGATAGCGGCACGTTATTGACCTATAGCGCCGACTTCAAGGTTGGCGGCAAGCTGGCGCAGGTCGGCTCTCGCCTCGTCATGGGGGCGACGAAAAAGACAGCGGATGATTTCTTTGGTACGTTTTCCCGTGAGCTGGACCCGGGCGCCATGCGCATGGATGTTGAAAAGGCCGCCGGTAGCGGGCTGGGTTCGATGACCTGGAAAGCGATTGGCGCTGCCATAGCAGTATTGCTGATTTGGTGGTTTCTGCTACGCTGAGTATTGTCGCTACAGCGACACCTGATATTAGAATAAGATAATGAGACGCGGCCCGGCCGTGCTGGGCCACAAGAACAACAACAGCAGGATGGTCTGATGACAACAAAAGTTTCATTCACGCTGAACGGTGAAGCCGTCAGCGCCGAAGTAGAATCCCGTACGCTTCTCGTCGAGATGATTCGTGAAAACCTGGGTAAGACCGGCACCCATGTTGGCTGTGACACCAGCCAGTGCGGCGCCTGTGTTATTCACCTTGACGGACGTTCAATCAAGAGCTGCACCATGCTTGCGGTGCAGGCAGAGGGAGCAGAGGTGGCAACTATCGAGGGCGTTGCTACGAATGGCACATTGCACCCGATGCAGGAAGCGTTTCGCGAGCATCATGGTCTGCAGTGCGGCTATTGCACGCCGGGAATGATCATGAGCGCACTCGACCTGGTAAAGCAGAATCCGGATCCGGATGAACGTGAGATCCGCGAGTGGCTCGAGGGCAATCTGTGCCGCTGCACGGGATATCAAAACATCGTCCGGGCTGTAAAGGCCGGGGCCGAAGCTATGCGCGCCGGTAAATAATCCAATCAACGCGGGGTGAGGTGAGCCATGATTAAGAACGGAATAGGGGCCGCGGTTCGACGCAAAGAAGATCATCGATTTATAACCGGCCGGGGTCAGTACGTAGACGATATCAACCGGCCCAACCAGCTTTACGCTGTATTTGTTCGTTCGCCGGTCGCACACGGCAAGATAAATGCGGTGAATACAGACCAGGCTAAAGCGGCACCCGGTGTTGTTGCCATATTTACCGGCGCCGACATGGAGGTTGGTAGCCTTCCTTGCGGCTGGGGCGTTAATAATAAGGACGGCACGCCTATGGCGGAGCCCGGCCATCCACCACTGGCACAGGATTTCGTGCGTCATGTCGGTGACCAGGTCGCGGTGGTGATTGCGGAATCTCGTGCGGCTGCACGGGATGCATCTGAACTGGTCGAGTTTGACTATGACGATCTGGATGCAGTTGCGAATCTCGAGTCAGCAAGCGCTGCGGATGCTTCTCTCGTCTGGCCCGACATACCGGGTAATGTCTGTTTTGACTGGGAAATCGGCGATGCCACAGCGACAGATAAAGCGTTCGCAGAGGCGACGCATGTTGCCAGTATCGACGTAGTCAACAATCGATTGATCGCTAACGCGATGGAGCCAAGGGCTGCCATTGGTGATTACGACAGTGGCAAAGATGAATACACCCTGTACACGACCACCCAGAATCCACACGTCATTCGCCTGCTCATGGGCGCGTTTGTACTCGGCATACCGGAGCACAAGCTACGTGTGATAGCGCCGGACGTGGGCGGCGGTTTCGGTTCCAAGATTTTTCACTATGCTGAAGAGGCAATCCTCACCTGGGCGTCGCAGAAAGTAGATCGACCGGTGAAATGGACGGCAGATCGCACCGAGTCGTTTATCAGCGATGCTCACGGCAGGGATCACATCACCCACGCCGAAATGGCGATGAATGATAATGGCGATTTCCTGGGGCTGCGCGTATCAACCCGGGCGAATCTTGGGGCATACCTGTCAACCTTCGGACCTTCGGTGCCGACTTATCTCTACGCTACGTTGTTGGCAGGTTGTTACAAGACACCGGCGATATATGCCAATGTAAAAGGCATGTTCACGAACACTGTACCGGTGGACGCATACCGCGGTGCGGGCAGGCCGGAGGCAAGCTACCTGCTGGAGCGACTTGTAGATCGGGCCGCCGCGGTAATGAATATGGATCCGATCGGGATCCGGCGACAAAACTTCATACAGCCTGAAGATTTCCCGTACCAGACGCCGGTCGCACTGGAGTACGACACCGGCGACTACGGTGCCACCGTTGACAAGGCGCTGGAACTTGCTGACTACGACAATTTCGATAAGCGACGAGAGGAATCCGCGAGCCGCGGCAAACTTAGAGGCATCGGTGTGGCGGCTTATATAGAAGCCTGTGGTATTGCGCCATCCAATGTAGCGGGTGCGCTGGGAGCAAGGGCAGGCCTCTATGAGGCGGGGACCGTGCGGGTCAATCCGACCGGGTCGATCACCGTCTTAACCGGCTCTCACAGTCATGGGCAAGGTCACGAAACCTCTTTTGCGCAGCTGGTTGTCGAGGCGCTTGGGGTCGATTTCGATAACGTCGACATCGTCCACGGCGACACCGGCAAGGTACCTTTCGGTATGGGCACCTACGGCTCGTGCTCTGCGGCAGTCGGTGGCGTGGCGTTGATGAATGCGCTGGAAAAGATTCGTACCAAGGCGCGCAAGATCGCGGCGCATCTACTGGAAGCTTCAGCGGAAGATATCGAATTCAAGGATGGTCAGCTCACTGTGGTAGGCACCGATCGTTCCGTCGCGTTTGGCGAGGTCGCAATGGCTGCTTATGTGCCGCACAACTATCCGTTGGATACCCTGGAACCAGGGCTTGAAGAGACGGCATTTTACGATCCGAAAAACTTCACCTTCCCCGCGGGATGCCATATCTGCGAGGTCGAAATTGATCCGGATACAGGCGTCGTCGACGTTGTAGCATTTACTGCCGCTGATGATTTTGGCCGCATCATCAACCCGATGATTGTGGAAGGCCAGGTGCATGGTGGCCTGACGCAGGGAATTGGCCAGGCTTTGTATGAGCAATGCATTTACGATGACAGTGGTCAGCTGTTGACCGGCTCAATGATGGATTACTGCCTGCCCAAAGCGGACAACGTGCCAAATTTTGCAGTGACAACCAACGTCACGCCATGCACGCACAATATACTTGGCGTAAAAGGTTGTGGTGAGGCGGGCGCAATCGGCGCACCGCCAGCTGTCATTAACGCAGTGGTTAATGGCCTTGCCAAATACCAGATTGATGATATGCAAATACCGGCGACGCCAGAACGTGTCTGGCGTGCAATCCAGTCGGCCAGCAATTAGGACGGACCTGATATGTATGAATTTAACTACCATCGCCCAACCTCTCTCGACGAGGTGGGTAAGCTCCTCGCCGGAAATGACGAAGCGAAGATTATCGCCGGCGGCATGACGCTGCTGCCAACGATGAAAATGCGTTTGGCACAACCGTCAGATCTGGTTGATCTTGGGGCGATCGACGGGTTGAGCGATATCAAGGATACCGGCGACGCGATCGAGATCGGCGCAATGGTCAGGCACGCAGAAGTTGCAGCAAGTGATGTCGTGCAGAATGCCATTCCCGCACTGGCCGAACTCGCAAATTTGATAGGTGATGCACAAGTGCGTAACCGCGGTACGCTCGGTGGGTCGATAGCCAACTCCGATCCTGCCGCCGACTATCCGGCAGCTGTGCTCGGACTGAACGCCCGAATCAAAACAAACAAGCGGGAAATTGCTGCGGACGATTACTTCAAGGGTCTGTTCGAGACGGCACTCGAGGCAAACGAACTCGTAGTGTCAGTGACATTCCCCAAGCCCAAAAAAGCAAGCTACGCCAAATTTCCGAATCCCGCCTCCCGTTATGCAGTGGTTGGTGTGATGGTTGCCGAATCAGACAACGGAATTCGTGTAGCGGTCACCGGTGCTGGCGCTTGCGCCTTTCGTGCATCGGAAATGGAAGCTGCGCTTGGCAAGTCATTTTCTGCTGCCGCCCTCGATGGATTGAGCATCGACGCTGCGGATCTTAATGACGACCTGCACGCCAGCTCAGAGTATCGAGCGCATCTGATCGGCGTCATGGCAGGGCGAGCCGTCAGTAAATTAGGTGGCTGAGAAAGCAGCAAAAGACGCACTCCCTGGCGATGTTTCCGCAGCAGCGGATCTGCTGCGCGGTGGCGAATATGTTGCAGGCCGCGATCTTGCGACTGTTGTCTACCTGGCACTACGGATGGGACGGCCCCTGTTACTGGAAGGCGAAGCCGGCGTTGGCAAAACCGAAATAGCGAAGGTGCTGGCCGCAACGCTGGGTCGTGATCTTATTCGATTACAGTGCTTTGAGGGTCTCGATTTAGCCAGTGCTGCGTACGAGTGGAATTATCCGCGGCAAATGGTCGCTATCAGGCTTGCCGAAGCGGAGGGCACGTCCGAAAAAATGGGCGACAGCCTGTACTCGAGTGATTACCTGATTGAAAGGCCGTTGCTCAGTGCACTGCGCCAACATGAGGGCGGGCCACCGGTGCTGTTGATCGATGAAATCGATCGCGCAGATGAGCCGTTTGAAGCGTTTCTGCTTGAGCTATTGTCGGATTTCCAACTGAGTATTCCGGAATTCGGCACGGTGAAAGCGGCGCAACCGCCGATCGTGATTATCACCTCAAATCGCACCCGCGAAGTTCACGACGCGCTGCGACGACGTTGTCTGTACCACTGGGTCGATTATCCGTCACATGACGCCGAAGCCAGGATTCTTTCACTGAAGGCACCACATGTCGGCGACGAACTTCGCGAGCAGCTCGTCGCCTTTGTCCATAAACTCAGAGATGAAGATCTATTCAAACGGCCCGGCATTGCCGAAACGCTGGACTGGGCAAATTCGCTGACGCAGCTGGACGTGGTCGCGCTCACACCCGAAATTATTAACGGCACATTAGGCGCGTTATTGAAATACCAGGATGACATCGTCAGGGTTCGGGGCAGCGAAGCCGCACGCTTGCTCGCTGAGATTCAATCAGCTGCCTGAAGGATATCGAAACAGTGTCGGTAGAAAAAAAGGGCCAACTCGCCGAAAACATCCTGCTGTTTTGCCGAACCTTGCGCCAGGCCGGTTTGCCGATTGGCCCTGGTCAGGTCATCGATGCGGGATTGGCAGTGCTGCAGTCCGGTATAGAGCGTCGTGACGATTTTTATTTTGCGTTGCGATCAGTGCTGGTAACCAACCCAACACAATTCCGCTTGTTCGATCAGGCTTTCCATATCTATTTTCGCAATCCCAGGTTGCTTGAACGAATGATGGGCTTGCTCCTGCCAACACTTGAGCGTGTTTCTGACGATGCCGGCGGCGAAGAAGCAATACGCCGGCTGATGGAGGCGATGCCTGGTGAAACAGAGCATGATGACGGCGAGGTCATCATTGAAATCGACCAGTCCGAGTCATGGTCTCAGCGTGAAATTCTGCGACAAAAAGATTTTGAGCAGATGAGCCTGCAGGAACAACGCGAGGCAAAAAAGATGCTGCGCGAAGAGATCGAAGTAATCAAAAAGGTCCCTGTGCGGCGCTATCGAGCAGATATTCATGGTCGTCGCTACGACTTGCGACGCTCGATGCAACTGATGCTGCGCACTAACGGACAGCTGATCCAGTTGGCGAAAAAACGGCGTAGGCTTCGACCACCCACATTGGTGCTCATCTGTGATATCTCGGGTTCGATGAGCCGCTATTCACGAATTTTTCTGCATTTTGCGCATGCACTCAGTTCGCGCAGGCAAACTGTGCATAGCTTCGTTTTCGGCACGAGGCTGACCAACATCAGCCATCGCCTTGCGGACAAAGACGTCGACCGGGCGCTTGCCAAAGTATCCACGGAGGTAAAGGACTGGGATGGAGGTACGCGCATAGCGGATAGCCTGAAGCGATTTAACGTTGACTGGGGGCGCCGTGTTCTTGCGGGTAACTCAGTCGTGCTCTTGTTGAGTGACGGGCTTGAGCGCGACACTGAATCCGACCTGGGATTTCAAACAGAAAGACTGCAACGTTCCTGCGGCCAATTGATCTGGATGAACCCGATGTTGCGCTACAGTGAATTTGAGGCCAAGGCGATCGGCATTAAGGCTATGCTCCCGCACGTTGATCTATTTCTGCCGGCGCACAATGTTGCAAGCCTGATGCAACTCGCCCAGGTATTGACCCGTGCGAGTACCTCGATGCGGCGGCATGCGGCATGAGCACGAAACACCTTCTCAAAGCTTTTGACAACTGGTCAGCTGAAAAAATACCGCTGGTTCTGGCCAGCGTTTTTGAAACCGAGGGTTCGACTTACAGCAAGACCGGCGCACAAATGCTGGTCACCGTGGATGGTGATTTTCAGGGCATGCTTTCCGGCGGTTGTCTTGAGGGTGACCTGGCGGAGAGGGCGCGGGCAGTGCTTGATTCCGGATCGCCTCAGTCTGTTACTTATGACCTTGGCAAAAACGACGAAGAGCTGTGGGGTCTGGGCGTCGGATGCGATGGCTTGATGAGAATTTTCCTGCAGCCCTTGCTGCCGGACCATGACTACGAACCCTTTGCGACTATGGCCAGGGCATTCGCCGGAGACGATGCAGAGCTTGCGGTGACCGTGCTGGAATCCACGCTGGAGAACCTTGTCGCGGGCTCGGCAGCGGTCACTGTCGACGGTGACTTCGCCTTTAGCAGCATTGGCGATAGGTACCTTGAAGCAGTAAAAGCGGTTGTTGATTCAGCGCTAACAGAGAATCGTTCGTGCTGCACAGAAATCAGCATCGGCAATGGTGCGGCAAAGCTGCTGATTGCGCTGCTGCAACCGCCGCCAAGAATACTGGTGCTGGGTGGCGGACTCGATGCGGAGCCTGTGGTACGGCTTGCCAGTGAACTGGGATGGCGGGTCACCGTTCAGGATCATCGTCCGGCATACATTGATTCCGGAAACTTTTCGACTGCCGACCACGTTCATTGTGTGCCGGTTGCCGAACTGTCAGGTGTGCTCGATCTGGATCGCTATGCCGCAGCAATTGTGATGAGTCATCATCTCACCAGTGATCGGAAATACCTCACGCAACTCGCCAGCAGCCGCATCGAGTACATTGGTTTGCTCGGGCCCAGGGATCGCCGCAAGCGCCTGCTGCAGGAATTAGGTGATCTGTCGAATCAGCTGGAGTCGCGGGTGCACGGGCCTGCAGGCCTCGATTTAGGGGGTCGCGGACCGGCGTCGATCGCGTTGTCCATTGTTGCCGAGATGCACCAGCACCTGATGAAGCATACCGACTAGGACTCTGTCAGTTCGCCTGGCAAAAAAACACGAATAATCAGATCCGCGAGTTCATCGAGACTGGCTTTCGATTCCAGGTCGGTGCTGCTCGTGCACCTGAGTTCATGGGATAGCGCAATCAGGCCACCCGAACAAACGCGCAGCATGTTGTAAATTAGTGCGGGATTACCCGCCGGAGCAATACCTTTTGCCTGCAAATCCATAATGTAGTTGGATGCGCCGTCTGCAATCGGCCGCAAATAGTTTTCGCTCAACCATTCGAGACGACTATTTGGGTGGCTGGACTCCTGCAAAATGATTTTGTGCAGTGCTGGATGGCTGGCCGCATAATAGACATAGATACGTATCATTGTTGCCATTCGCTTTTTTGCGCAGTCATTGGCGTGCTCTTCTTGCGCATTGACCAGTGCCGTAGCGAAATCACTAAATACGTATTTCACAGAGGCGCGCCAAAGCGTGTCCTTGTTCTTGAAGTGATAGGTTATCAGCGGGTGGTGTACGCCGGCTCTTTCCGCAATATCGCGTGTAGAAGTGCCTTTAAAGCCGTTTTCCGAGAAGGCCTCGAGTGCCGCATCCAACAGCTTTTGCTTGGTTCGCAGACTGCGTTGCTGTTGCTTTCTGGGCGTTTTTTCTGCTTTCGTACTCACCGTCTAAACCTCTTGTGCACTATTTTGAGCATAAGAGTACCGGGCGAGGACCAATTGGTCCACTTCGGAGTGTTTTTTTGGGCGGATTGCCCGTGAGCTGCTACTGCAGAGTGAATGCCAGACGGACTGCGGTGCGTTTTTCAACAGCAACGCCGTTCTCGACGACCGGTTCGAAACGCCAATCGCCGACAGCGTCCATCGCCGCCTGGTCAAAGGTCTCACCGGGCTCAGATTCCAGAACAGACATATCACGAATCCTGCCATCCGTCGTTACCGTGAACATGACATCCACCGAACCGGTTACATTTCTGCGATGCGCGGCGCGAGGATATTTCGGCGCGACGTAGTTGGTCCGGGACAAACGACTCACGGGTACCATCTCAGGTTCGGTACTGGCAAAAGCGGTAGTGGTCGGAACGCGGGTCGCCTGAGTACTGCTGCGGGCTGCGGGCAGGGGAAACGTCTGCGCAGCATTAGCGGCGTTGCCACTACTTCGCGCCACATTGTTGGGGACGGTCGTAGCGGATGCCGCCAACGATGCTGTAACCCCCGTATTACTGCCCGAACTTCGGCTCGGTGTGGGCGCCGGCGCAGAAGCAACTGGCGCGCTCCGTGTTGGCGGGGGGCTGCTCGTTGTTGCAACCTGGCGACTTGCAGGATTGCTGCTGGTCTTGCTGGAGGGCGTCGTTGAAACACTCGAGCCGGCTACGCCGAGCGGTGACACGGTCGCCGCAGTTGCAGCGCCTCTCTCCGCGGCTATGCGGGCGGCTTCATCCCCTTCTGCCTGACGTCTCGCTGCAAGAATTCGGTCCGCTTCTGCCTGTTTTGCGGCCTCAGCCTGCCTCTGAGTGTCAGCTTGCCGGGTAATTTCGGCCTGCCGGCTGAACTCCGCCTGCCTTTCGATTTCGGCCAGTCTGGCGACTTCTGCCTGACGTTCAAGCTGAGCAAGTCTTTCAACGTCGGCAATTCTCGCGATATCTGCCTGGCGAACGACTTCAGCTTGTCTCTCAAGTTCAGCGACGCGCGCGGCTTCAGCGTTGCGAGCCACCTCCGCCTGCCTTTCAATTTCAGCCAGTCTTGCGAATTCCGCCTGACGTGCCAGTTCTGCCTGGCGGTCCGCTTCTCTTTGCAACTCAGCCTGGCGTTCTGCTTCAACCTTTCGTTCTGCCGCGGCCACTGCTGTTCGCGTGTCAGCCAAAGCCTTGTTGGCGGCGCTCAATTCTTTACTGGTCGGGTCGAGTACTCGTGCATCCCGTAACAGATCGTCGGCCTGGTCAAGTAATCCGTTGTCGATGGCGGTTCGGGCATTGAAAATCAGTGTGCTTGCAACGGTAATCAAACCTTGCTGTGCAGCCTGGTTTTGCGGATCAGTGTCGAGTGCCATCGCAAAGTAATAGCGTGCATTGTCATTCGGTGGCGACATAAGGTCGCCTTCTTCGAGTCGCGCATTGGCCAGTGCTATCTCTTCGGCTGCTTTTTTCTGGTTACGTGCCGTCGAGATCTCACTCGCCAGGAGCGTAACCTCCGCAGCATCGCGACCGGCCATGGAACCAGCTTCTGCGAGCAAATCGTCGGCGTCCTCCAGGCGACTTTCGCGAATAGCAACTCGTGCCCGGTCAGTGACCTCGCGCAGCTCAAGTTGTGCCAGTTGCACGCCAAGAAAAGCCAGGCGAGAGTTGTCGGGGTCGGCAAGCCCGACCATGTTAAGTGCCGCTGTTGCTTCATCAACATTTTTTGCCAGAATTGCACTCTCCGCAAGACCAAGTACCTGGCCTACAACCTGGCTAAATTCCGCATTAACTATCGCGTCGCCGGGTGCTGCGGTACGTGCGGCCATGTAGAGTTCAACAGCATTGTCATTTGCAGGTGTTATGAGCTCTCCGGCATCTCTGGCCATACGTGCCTCGTCCAGAAGGTCCTGGTGAGCAGGGCGTACCACGGCCTGAGATTGCTGTACGGGTGGTGGGCTCGCTATTTCCGGCTTTGAAACTGGCTCCGTCAATTCCGATTCGAACGCCACCGACTCAACCGGTGCTGTGACATCAGGAGTCGACTCCCAACTTGTTACCAGCCAGGTTACGACGGCGAGGGCAGCAATGGTTCCACCCGCAATGGCCAATGTCTTTGTATTGCGCAACGGGGCAAGGATTCCCGCGGCAAGATCTGCGGTGGCCTTGCCAGAAGATTTAGCAATACCCTGGGCGCTTTCGGCGACAGAGTCCGTTGCAGAAGAGAGCGATTTTCCAACCGATACCGCGATGCCGGTCATCGTATCCGTGAAGCTGTTGCCATCGGAAAACGGGGCACCGAAGTCATCCGTGTTCAGCGGCTCATTGATCGTTGCCTCTGGGAATGTCGGTTCAATTTTTTGCTGGCGTCGTCTCACCTTTTTCGCAGCAGGTTTTACCTCTGCTTTCGCCGTAATGGGTGGGGCGGCCTCCAATTTTGGCTTTGTGCGTGCTTTTGGCTTCGCTTTTGGCTGGCGCCTGGCTGGCGCTGCGGGAATCGCTGCTGCCTGCTTCGGTTTGCTTTTGAATGCGGTGTCTGCTGCTTCGAGATGGTGTTTGACAGATGCTTCTATCGCCAGGCGAGCACGACCCGGAGAAACCGGCTTGAGCAGAAATCGATATACGTGGCCACGGTTGATCAGATCCATCAACATATCGCCATCGTCTCTTCGCCCGGCGACAATCGCCACCAGACGCGGTGTCGTTTTACGCAGGCGCTGTGTCAACGACTCAACATCTGAACCGACCATTGCCGCATCCGTTACCAGGACACCAACCTTGTTTTTACCGACAACTTCTTCAGCCTGAGTTGGTGTTAGCGAATGATGCACATTGTGCAGCCCGCGCGCAGAATCCTTGACTGTTGCGAGAAACTCTTCGTCTTTTGTAAGTACGAGGACGTCCACATTACGCATGCCGACGCCCGGCGCTATTTGAATTTTATGCGGCTGGAGCACCGGCATCTGGCCGGTGCCGTCACTGATGATCGTGGAACCGTTCTCCGACGTCTCCATGACAATATGTTCTGCTACCGGCATATCAACGTTCGCTTCCTGATCGTTTGCAGATTCAAACAATGTGGCCATGCGATCCCGTTTGGTCGCAGATTCGATCAGGGTGAGCAATGCCTCGGGTGTGATTGAGCCGCGGACGATCTGGAACACTTCCTGGTCGCCAACGAGTGCTTCCAGTCCGTCGTGTTCATCACTACCGGCGAGAAGAATGCCGATTGTTTCCGGTGATCTTTTCTTGGCTTCGCGAAGTGCTTCCAGGCCACTCATGCCGGGGAGGTCTTGCGCTGATACGAGGATGTGAATCGGTGTATCAACCAGAGTGTTTAGTGCTTCGCTACCGCTGGTTGCAAGATGCACTGAATAGCGATCATTAAAACCGGTGCTTAAGACATCCAGCGTACTTTGCTGACTGTGCAACAGCAGTACTTGAGTTTTGTAATGCTCTAGTGCCACTCCGTCCTCCTTGGCGGTTATGTCTTATAGCGATTGCACGGCGTGCAGATCTTGCGATAAGCGAGTATAGCCTTGGCTTTGCGGTGATTTGTCGCTGGGGCGCGACAGGATTATGAATCTGTGACAGGGCGCACAGTCGGAGTGCAGGTAGCGTCACGTTTGGTCCGCTGGCAACGTCCACGGGCACAGGATTCGAAAGGTGAAAACATCGCCGCGCAATTCGGCTGCTGTCCGCTGCTGCGATAAGACTTACCGGTCGTAAAACCTTTTGTCTATTCTGCCCGGCCGCGCAAACGGATTTCGTCGCCTATTTCGGCAATTGCATCCGTCAGTGGAAGCACTTTTTGTTGTTTCGATCCAAGCCGTCGTATCGCGACTGTTTGTTCCTCAATTTCCCGTTGGCCGACAGCGAGTAACAACGGAATCTTCGCGACACTGTGCTCGCGAACTTTGTAGGAAATTTTTTCATTGCGCAGATCTGCATCAGCGACGATACCTGCGCTCTGTAACCTTGCGACAACGTCATTGGCATAGTCATCTGCGTCCGACGTAATCGTCAGGACCCTGGCTTGAGTTGGCGCAAGCCACAGCGGCAGGTTGCCGGCATGGTGCTCCAGCAAAATGCCAATGAATCGTTCCAGCGAACCGAACATTGCGCGATGCAAAAGCACTGGCGTGTGTTTCTGGCCGTCTTCTCCGATATAGGTTGCGCCGAGACGAGCCGGCAAATTCAGATCGACCTGGTGCGTGCCACACTGCCAGTCCCGACCGATGGCATCGCGGAGTACGAATTCAAGTTTCGGTCCGTAGAAAGCGCCTTCGCCGGGGTTATAGGTATAGTCCAGGCCAGATGAGTCGAGTGCGGTTTTCAGGGCAGCTTCTGCCTGGTCCCAAACAGCATCATCACCGACCCGGACCTTCGGCCTGTCGGCAAACTTTATCAGCACATCTTCGAAGCCGAAGTCGCGATAGATACCAAGTATCAGATCACAAACGGCAATCGTCTCTGCCGTGATCTGTTCCGGCGTACAAAAAATATGTGCATCATCCTGGGTGAATGCCCGCACTCGCAACATGCCGTGCAGGGCGCCCGAGGGTTCGTAGCGATGGACCTTGCCGAATTCAGCCAGTCGGTACGGCAGATCACGGTAACTCGTGATGCCTTGCTTGAATATCTGCACATGGCCAGGGCAGTTCATCGGCTTGATAGCATAATTGCGACCATCTTCGGTCTGCGTCGTGAACATATGTTCAGCAAATGAATCCCAGTGACCCGACGCTTCCCACAACGTGCGGTCCATGAGTTCAGGCGTATTAACTTCCTGATATCCGGCTGCGTTTTGTTGTTTGCGCATGTACTCGATCAGGTTCTGGAAAAGACCCCAGCCTTTCGGGTGCCAAAAAACGGCTCCCGGCGCTTCCTCCTGGAAATGGAACAAATCCATGATTCGTCCCAGTCGGCGGTGATCACGTTTCTCGGCTTCCTCAAGTCGCGTGAGATACAGTCGCAGTTGTTTGGGATTGGCCCAGGCGGTGCCATAAATGCGCTGCAACATCTCGTTGTTGGAATCGCCGCGCCAATAAGCTCCCGACACTCGGGTGAGATGAAAAGCTTTGCCCAGTTTGCCGGTGGAGGGCAGGTGGGGTCCGCGGCACAAATCGACAAAATCGCCTTGCCGGTAAAGTGTCAGTGCTTCGCCTGCAGGAATGTCAGCAATGATCTGCGCTTTGTACTCTTCACCCTGATCACGAAAAAAACTGACCGCATCATCCCGATCCCAGACCTCTCTCTCGATGCTTTCATCGCGATCAACTATATCCTGCATCCGCTTCTCAATGACAGCGAGGTCGTCAGCTGTAAAGGGCTCTTCTCGCGCGAAGTCATAATAGAAGCCATTCTCAATAGCCGGGCCGATCGTGACCTGGGTATCCGGCCACAATTCTTTCACCGCCTCCGCGAGAACGTGAGCCGCATCGTGACGCAAAAGCTCCAGACCGTCGGCAGAGTCCCTGACAATGATCTCGACTGACGAGTCTTCCTCAATACGGCGCGTCAGGTCGCGGAGTTCGCCCGCGACCCTGATCGCAACAGCATCACGCGCCAGGCCCTTGCCTATGTCGTTGGCAATTTCGAGGCCGGTGACGGCATTGTCAAAGTGACGTTCGGAGCCGTCAGGTAGCTGAATTGTTGGCATTTTTTCCTACGCTGTGGGGGTATGAAAGCGGTGCGTCTATCGGCGCGCTATTGTACAGAATACCGGGCCTGTTCCAAACGTGAAAGGCCGCTTCATGTAACGAATGCGCGGTACAATCGCGCTCGGGATTAGTTTGAGGGCACTCGATATGAGCGAAGAACCGGCCGCGCACCGTTTTCCTCCTGAGGGACACGATCACGGACACTGCGTGGAGCAGGCAATAGAGGCTGCAGAGCAAATCTGTCGTCAAAAAGGCCTGCGATTTACCGCGCAACGGCGGCGTGTACTGGAACTTGTCTGGAACAGCCACAAGCCTGTGGGTGCCTATGACATTCTCGACAGCCTCAACCAGGGTGGCAACAAAGCGGCGCCACCGACCGTCTACCGGGCGCTGGAGTTCCTCATTGAAGCAGAGCTCGTGCACCGTCTGGATTCGCTCAATGCGTTCGTCGGCTGTTCGGATCCAGGCGTTTCTCATAGCGGGCAGTTTCTTATTTGCCGATCGTGCAAGTCGGTTGCGGAGCTGGATGATGCGCAAATCAATGCTACGGTGGACAACATGGCTGCCGGACTTGGCTTCACAGCGATCAGCCAAACACTTGAAATCCAGGGACTGTGCCAGACCTGCCGGGAATCGGGCAAAAGCTAGCCATATCCAGGCAACCTGATCAAATCTGTTAATTGGCGCCTGAGCGCGTACAATTGCGCAGCTTTAAACAGCCAATAGTAGCCAAAAATCAGGGTCATGAGCGAAAACGAAACAACAGACTTCATTCGCCACATCGTTAACGATGATGTCGCGAGCGGTAAGCATAACGGCAAGGTGGTGACGCGATTCCCGCCAGAACCGAACGGCTTTTTGCATATTGGCCATGCCAAGTCGATTTGCCTGAATTTCAGCGTGGCCGCGGAACACAACGGTCAGACCTATTTACGTTTCGATGACACCAATCCAGGTAAAGAGAGCGAAACGTATGTAGCCGCCATCAAAGAGGACGTCCGCTGGCTTGGCTTTGACTGGGAAGACCGACTGACACACGCGTCAGACTATTTCGATCGCCTGTATGATTCGGCCATAAAACTCATCGAGATGGACAAAGCCTATGTCGATAGCCTGAGTGCCGAAGAGATACGCGAATATAGAGGTACCTTGTCCGAACCCGGCAAGGACAGCCCACATCGCAGTCGCAGTGTCGAAGAGAACCTTGACCTGCTGCAGCGTATGCGCGATGGGGAATTTCCCGATGGCGCACATGTTTTGCGAGCAAAGATCGACATGCACTCGCCGAACATCAATATGCGTGATCCAACGCTATATCGCATTCGCCATATTGCACATCAGAATGCTGGTGATAAGTGGCACATCTATCCGATGTACGATTTCGCGCACGGGCTTTCCGATGCGTTTGAAGGCATTACGCACTCATTGTGCACACTCGAGTTTGAGGATCATCGTCCGCTGTATGACTGGTTCCTCGATCAGCTCAAGCCGACGCATCGCCCACAGCAAATTGAATTTTCGCGACTCAATCTCGCTTACACCTTAACCAGCAAACGCAAGCTCCACGCGCTTGTGGAAGAGGGAGTTGTAAGCGGTTGGGATGATCCCCGTCTGGCAACACTGGCCGGCATGCGTCGTCGCGGCTATCCGCCTGCGGCATTGCGCGATTTCATCAAAAGAATTGGTGTTACAAAAAAAGAAAACATGATCGAGATGGGTGTACTTGAGAACAGCGTACGCGAAAATCTGGATACTGCCTGCGAAAGGCGCATGGGCGTTATGCGCCCACTCAAGATAGTGTTGACCAATTACCCGGAAGACCAGACTGAGGCAATGACTGCCCTGAACCATCCAAACAATCCGGATCTTGGCACCCGTGAATTACCGTTTGCTCGTGAAATCTATATTGAGCAAGACGATTTCATGGAAGAGGCACCGAGAAAATTTTTCCGCCTGAAGCCGGGTGGCGAAGTGCGCTTGCGCTTTGCCTACATCATTCGCTGTGACGAAGTTGTGAAGGATGATTCAGGAAACGTAGTAGAGCTTCGCTGTAGTTATGATCCGGACACGAGGAGCGGTAGTGGCTCAAGCGACCGCAAAGTGAAAGGGACAATTCACTGGGTATCTGCAAAACATGCAGTACATGCAGAAGTTCGTCTTTACGATCGCCTGTTCACGATCCCGGATCCGGGCAACGCGGAGAATGTCACAGAGCACCTCAACCCCGACTCTCTGCAATCAGTCGACGCAAGACTGGAGTCAAACCTGGCCATTGCTGAAACAGGCATCCCGGTCCAGTTCGAACGATTGGGATATTTCTGCCCCGATGCCATCGATCACGATAAAGAAAAGCCGGTCTTCAATCGTATTGTGACCCTGAGAGATGGCTGGGCAAAAATAGAGCGACAGGCACTACAAAACAATAAGTAGTAGAGAACTAACGGCAAGTTCGGGCAAACGACACACAGCCAAAACACGAACCTCCTGTAGGAGCCCGCCCAGCGGGCGAGTGCGATCCTGCCAGCAGCATTCCGAATCCCACAGCTCCGCTCCATTCGCGGCTAAAGCCGCTCCCACAGTTGGCCGTGGGACCTGGCGGACTGCCTCTGTTGGCGCTGTGCTGTGGGAGTGGCTTTAGCCGTGAATTGCCCAAAAATGCACCCGGCAGCAGAACAATATTCCCTTTAATAAACAGTGGGGTAGAGGTATACTACTGTTCATAACAACAGGAATGATTAACTCCCGCCAAGGTGCCCCATGTCCACCCAATCCATCACCTACATCTCCGCCGACCGAAGCGAGAAACGCCAACACTCAGAAATCCTGGGCAAAGAAATCACCGAACTCTAAGGCCAGTCGGCCTGATTGGCTGATTGAGTAGTTACTGCTGTATGTGGACTGACCGGTAGTGGTATATGCGCATGAGCGAGATAGTCACTAAAGATCAATCCGCACCGATCAATATCTCAAGTTGAATAGCTAAGGCGGATTGGGCAATGCCTACTGATCAAAAGATTGACTACATTGAATTTCCGGCTGCATCTTTCGACTTAGTCGAGTCATTCTACGCAAATACATTCGGTTGGTCCTTTACGGACTACGGCCCGGATTACCGCGCATTTTCTGACGGGAAGCTCGACGGAGGTTTCTTCAAATCTGACCTTCAATCCAGCACCGCAAGCGGTTCAGCGCTTATCGTATTATTTGCTGAAAATCTTGAAGAAACGAGCGACGCAGTCATAAGAAACGGGGGCAGTATTTGCAAGGAACTATTCTCCTTTCCCGGAGGCCGTAGATTTCATTTTCTGGATCCACACGGAAATGAACTTGCAGTTTGGTCGGATAAACAGGCCTGACCGCAGCCTGCATTATGCTCAGGAAAAATAGCGGTTTTCGACTATCGAGTCAGAGGTGGTCTGTCAAACAAGGTTTGTGTTGTCGGTGATTACAATCGGCGCGCCACGATCGGAGCCGAGACCATCCGCGGCGCTGCCTTCAGCGCGGGCAATTTCGACAACACCAAATGAATTGACCAATGCCAGGTAGTCGCCGGGCCTGGCCCTGCCGTAAGTCGATTTCATCTCGAGCTTGTGGCCTGCAAGACTCACAATGGGTTGTTCGAAGTCCTTAATTAATGATTTGTCGATGTTGCTGATCAGGTTGCCGAATGCATCCACCGTGACAACGATTCCGTGCACGCTGC
The DNA here is from genome assembly GCA_964403695.1 of uncultured Woeseiaceae bacterium. Classification (GTDB taxonomy): domain Bacteria; phylum Pseudomonadota; class Gammaproteobacteria; order Steroidobacterales; family Woeseiaceae; genus SZUA-117. The sequence continues at coordinate 24,533 of CAYOHF010000007.1, forward strand.
CATTTGCCACTTCCGGTTCTTCGAGCCAGCCGGGCGTCCAGTCGCTGATATCAATCCCAACATCGCCGAGGCCAATTCGGCCGGCTGCGAATTCGGCTGCGATCGGCGCAAAAATGTCACGTCCATGAAACGTGAGGCTTGGTGATTCGATGCCAATGTCCTGCAATGCATCGTTGTTCAGTTTGCAGACCTGGTCAGCGTCTTCAAGTAGTGGTGCAAGCAGACCATTGTCCGGTGCCATGAATATGTGACCATCGCGACTGGCGATAATTATTTCACGTTCCGTACCAACGCCCGGATCGACGATGGCGACATGTACGGTGCCTGGTGGGAAGTACTGATATGACCGGCTGATCCAGAAGCCTGCTTCGGGTGGCCAGTGCGCCGGAATATCATGGGCGAGGTCAACGACGGTTGCTGCGCGGAATCGACTCAGGATGACGCCCTTCATGACGGCCGCAAACGGGCCCTTGTGTCCGAAGTCGGTGGTGATCGTGATCACACCGGATGCTTGCCAGTTAGTCATGGGTAAATCTTAACCCATTCGCATAGGCGGTGCGTCAGGCAGATTCGGTTGGCGGAACATGGTGCTGACGAAACATCGTTCTTGCCCAGTAGATAAAAGTCGTATCGATCAATGCGATGATCAGCTTGAAGACATACTTCGCGGCGCCCAACTTCAGCGCTGTAGGCAAGTCGACTACACCCCACCAAACAACCAGTGAAAAAATTGCGGTGTCGACAACTTGCGACGCCATGGTCGAGAGGTTATTGCGCAACCACAACCACTTCTCGCCAGTGATTTGTTTGATGCGATGGAACGCCCAGACATCAAAGCTCTGGCTGACGATGTAGGCGAAAAGTGAGCCAATAATGAATCGCGGCGAAAAATTCAGGATCGTTGCAAAGGCATTGTGGATGTCATGTGCGAACTGGCGATCACTGGGTTGGTACAGCATCGCAAGGCTGAGCATGAGCAGCACAATAATGCTGACCGCAAACCCCATGCGCACCGCCTTGTTCGCTTCCGCTCTGCCGTAGTTTTCACTCAACACATCGGTGGCAAAGAAAATGCTGGAGTAAAAAATCACCCCGAGCGTCGTTTCGATACCGAAAATTACTGTGAGTTTAGGACCTTGTAAATTGGCGAGGATGATCGCAACTGCAATCGCGACCTGCAGACCGGCTTTACCGAACAGTCGATAAAGAATAACAGTGCCGCTGAGATCGAGAAGCAAAGTCGTGATCCAGAGTATTTCCTGGTTCGCGGCCATGTACTGCACGACAGATTCTGGAAACATCTCAGGCGCCTTGCCCGGGCAGCATTAGCTAGCCCGGACTATTGCCGAATACGCTCGCGCCCTTGCTTGATCCTTGTTCGCACGCGAAATTTTCCTCTCTCGGGAATACGCCATGCTATTCCGCTCGGTCGGAAAAGTCGGCGTGCAAACAAATCTCCGCGCAATCATCGCGGCAATTCACGATTAGTCCGGGTTCGATAATTGAATAAATCGGTCCAGGTGGAAATCGGCGTTGCCAAACAGCAGGTCGATTGCGGTCAATCGCTTGAAATAGTGCGCAATGTCGAGCTCCCAGGTTACACCCATGCCACCGTGAATTTGCACGGCCTCCTGCGCGACCTTTATACCGGCCGTTCCGACCTGGTACTTCAGAGCGCTGATGGACTTGCGGGCCTCAGGATCACTAGCCGTATTGAGCATGACGCTCCACATCAGCAGAGACTGGCTTTGCTCTGCAGAAACCAGTGTGTCGACCATGCGGTGCTGCAGTGCCTGGAAGCTGCTGATCGGTACACCGAATTGCACCCGTTCCTTGGAGTATGCGACGGTTTTGTCATGCATCGTGCGAATGATGCCGACTGCTTCAGCGCAGACCGCCAGCGTAGCCTCGTCAATCACGTCCCTTAGTATCGCGAACCCCTGATCGACCGCGCCCAGTAAACTGCCAGAGTCGACCTTTACGTTATCCAGATCAATGTCGGCCGCGCTAAGGGCATCGACTGTTGTATACGATTGCACTTTAACGCCTGCTGTATTCGCCGCTACGGCAAACAGCGTAACGCCATCCTGATCCGTGCTTTCGCCACTGGTTCGTGCCGGGATGATGAGCAGATCGGCATGGCCACCGTTAAGTACCAGCGACTTCTTGCCAGTCAATACGAAACCGTCACCGTCCTTGACCGCCGTCGTGGTGATATTGGCAATATCAAAACGGGCTTGTGGTTCTGCAAAGGCGAGCGCCGTTTGCAGGCCACCTTCGATAAGCGGTGTCAGCCATTTCGTCTTCTGCTCTTCACTGGCAGTGCGACGCAGTACGCCACCCGCAAGAACGATATTGGCAAGGTAAGGTTCTACCATCAGGCCACGACCGAACTGTTGCATCATCAGCATCATCTCGACCGGACCACCGTCGAGGCCGCCATCTTCTTCGGCGAACGGAACCGCAGTCCAGCCCAGTTCCGCAAAGGTTTGCCATAGTTCTTTGCTAAAACCATCTTCGCTGGCAGCGATCTTCTGCCGGCGTTCAAAATCATAGTCATTATCGATGAAACGCGAAACACTGTCGGCGAGCATCGACTGCTCTTCACTGATTGAAAAATCCATGTTGTTTTGCCGCTCCGTTTCCTAAAGGCCGAGTACGTGTTTTGAGATAATGTTCTTTTGTATCTCGTTCGAGCCACCGTAAATTGATGCTTTACGGTTATTGAAATACTGCAATGAGGTTTGCGTTTCCGCGCCGCTGCCAATCCTGTCGTCAGCGGGGAAATCGAGGACATATTGATCGGGAACATAAGGCAAAGCGTAGTAGCCGGCGGCTTCGACCAACAACGCATCCAGTCCCTGTTGTACTTCTGTACCCCGGACTTTGAGGATGGATGACTCCGGTCCGGGGGCCTTGCCGACGGCAACCGAGGCTAGCGTGCGCAGTTCCGTGTACTCCAGCGCTTTGAGTTCGATTTCGAGCGCCGCAACCTTGCGTGCAAAATTTTGCTCGTCGAGTAGTGGCGTGCCACCGTGAATCGAGCTAGCCGCTTTTTCTTTTAATTTAGCCAGGCGATAATTGGAGTTGGCTACTCCTGCGATATTGGTCCGCTCGTGTTGCAGCAGGATTTTGCCGTAGGTCCAGCCTTTGCCTTCCTCGCCTATCAGGTTATCAACCGGCACACGTACGTTTTCAAAGTGGATTTCGTTGACTTCGTGATCGCCCTCGATAGTGATGATTGGCTTGACGGAAACGCCGGGTGCTTTCATATCGATCAACAAAAAGCTGATGCCTTCCTGCCTTCTGGCGACATCGGAGCTGGTGCGCACCAGGCAGAAAATCCAGTCTGCATGCTGCCCCAGCGTGGTCCAGGTCTTGGTGCCGTTGATAACGTAGTGGTCACCGTCGCGATCGGCTTTGGTGCTTAACGAGGCCAGATCAGAACCGGATCCAGGCTCTGAATAGCCCTGGCACCACCAGACGTTGCTTTCCAGTATGTCCGGCAGGAAGCGCTGCTGTTGTTCTTCATTGCCGAACGTGTAAATAATGGGGCCGACCATCTTCACGCCAAATGCGATGATCACGGGCGCGTTATTCGCTGCCATCTCGTTTGCGAAAATATATTGCTGAACTATGCTCCAGCCGGTGCCGCCGTAATCGACGGGCCAGTTCACCGCAAACCAGCCCTGCTCAAAGAGAATTTTCTGCCACCGAACGGTGTCTTGTGGACTTAGCGGGATGCCTTCATCCCTTTTCTGGCGAATATCCTCAGGATATTTTTCCGCGAAAAATTGCTTAACTTCCTTGCGAAAGGCGAGTTCTTCTTCAGTAAAATTCACGTTCATATTACGATCCGTTTTTTCGGGATGCGCCTATGTCTACGGCTATCAAACGCTTGCCGGGACTGCACATCAAGTGGCTATTCGTCGGTCGGGATTTCACGTTATCATTGTTGTCGCGCCGGGCCGTAACGAGCTCCAACCCTGCGCCGCAGCAGTATAACCATCCATGCTGCGCTGCACAAGAAGGCGCCGGCAGGGTTAGCTAAATCATTGAAAAATAAGAATAAAAGTCCATACTGAGGAACGAATTTTTATGCTTTACACGGCGCTGGCTTTTGTTGTGGTCGCATTCCTGTATGCATCGGTCGGCTTTGGTGGCGGCTCCAGCTATACAGCGATCCTGATCGCATCAGGCCTGTCGTGGCAGCTCGTTCCGCCGGTTTCACTGCTGTGTAATATCATTGTTGTAACCGGTGGTGTTTATCATTTTGCGCGGGCCGGCCATCTTGATGTGAAATTTGCGGCTCCGCTGATTACTGCATCAGTGCCCGCAGCATTTCTCGCCGGCTCTGTGCGTCTGGACGAACCCACGTTCTTGTTTGTACTCGCCCTGGCTTTGCTGGTTTCGGGAGCTCTTATGTTGCTCGACCGTCAATGGAACCCGCAAGAGCAAGCCAGGCCAGAGCTTGGAACCATTGCGTTGTTGACACTGGGTATAACGCTCGGCGCCCTGGCGGGGATTACCGGTATTGGTGGTGGCATTTATCTTGCGCCAGTGCTGCATTTTTTTCGCCTTGCTGAAGCGAAAACGGTTGCTGCAACTGCCTCCCTGTTTATCCTGGTCAATTCACTGGCGGGGCTGGGTGGTCAACTCACCAAGCTGGGTACAGAGGCGCAGATTCTGCTGGATACGGGCTACCTGGTCTTGCCGGTCGCTGTACTGCTCGGCGGCCAGCTTGGCAGCCGAATAGGGGCCACCGTGTTGCCCGCAGCACCGATTCGCAGGCTGACCGGGCTGGTCGTACTGATCGTTGCCGTACGCCTCTTATGGCAAATGTAGGCCCACACAATGCTTACAGAGTGGCGCGGAATCGGGCATCATTCACTGATGGATATTGAACAGCAATCCGCTGACACGACAGGCACTTCTGTCAGGGATACTTTTGAGCGGCCGCTACAGGATCTCAGGATCTCGCTGCTGGACCGGTGTAATCTGCGCTGTCCGTACTGCATGCCTGAGGCTGAATATAATGCCGACTATCAGTTCCTGACCCGCCAGCAACGCCTGAGTCATGACGAAATATTACGCGTCGCAACCGTTGCGGTGCGCCTTGGGGTGACCAAGCTCAGGCTGACTGGCGGCGAGCCACTGCTCGACAAAAAAGTTACCGACCTGGTGGCGCGCCTGGGGCAGCTACAGGGTGTCGATGACCTGGCACTGACAACCAATGGAATCCTGCTTGCGCCTGTGGCTGCACAACTGGCGGAAGCGGGTTTGCAACGGGTCACAATTAGTCTGGACAGCCTTGACGAAGAGATTTTCAAAACCTTAAGTGGCAATCGCGGTGATTTGTCGAAGGTGTTGCAGGGCATAAAGGCCGCTGAAGCCGCCGGGCTGACGCCGATCAAGATCAACGTGGTCGTGCAACGCGGCATCAATGACCACACGGTGCTGGATTTGCTTGAGCACTTTCGGGGTAGTGGACACATCGTCCGCTTTATCGAATACATGGATGTTGGCAATCGTAACGGCTGGAGGCTGGAAGAGGTTGTGCCATCGAAGCAATTGCTGCAATCGATTCACGCACGCTGGCCGGTACGCTCAGTTGGCCATAACTATCCCGGGGAAGTCGCCCGCCGCTATCAGTACCTTGATGGTGAAGGTGAGATTGGCTTCATATCATCAGTAACGGAACCCTTCTGCGGTGCATGTAGTCGCGCGCGCCTGTCGGCAGATGGCACTTTGTACACCTGCCTGTTTGCGACTACCGGGACGAACTTGCGGGTGCCGATCAGGGAAGGCGCGAGCGATGCTGATATTGCAGAGATTCTAAAGCGTGTCTGGCTGGGGCGGAAAGATCGTTACAGTGAAACGCGTAAGGTGGAACCGACAGAGCAACCGTTACTCAGCAAAGTAGAGATGTACAGGATGGGCGGTTAGAGCGCCGGCAAAACTAATGACTAAACTTAGCCACATCGATAAAAAGAATCAGCCAACGATGGTTGATGTCAGCCACAAGACAGCCACCGACAGGGAAGCGCACGCGCGCACGATCGTGGAGTTCCCGGAGGAAATTGCGCGGCGTTTTTCGGCGGGCGACATACAAACTGCCAAAGGCCCTGTTTTTGCGACTGCAATTGTGGCCGGCGTGATGGCGGCGAAACGGACGCATGAATTGATCCCGTTCTGTCATCCCCTTGGCCTGGATAGTTGCAAAATAGCGATAGAGCTTGATCAACAGGATCGCGCCGTTATCGACTGTCGCTGCAAAGTGCATCATCGGACCGGTATTGAGATGGAAGCGCTGACGGGTGCCAGCATCGCGGCGCTGACGGTTTACGACATGTGCAAAGCGTTGTCGCACGAAATTGTGATTCGCGAGACGCGCCTGATGTCCAAAACCGGTGGCAAAAAGGACTATTTCCGTGACAGTGCCTGAGCCGGTTTGGGGACTGGTACTTGCCGGCGGTAAAAGCCGACGTATGGGCAGCGACAAGGCGTTGCTGCGGCAAAATGGTGAGACTCAGCTAAGCCGTGCGGTAAAGCTTCTGCAGACGCAACTTGATCGTGTGTTCGTATCGACGACCGTCGCTCAGGCAGATGATGCGGAGCGTAGTCAGTTTGATCAGATCGTTGACAGATACGATGACATGGGGCCTGTCGCCGGCATCCTCTCCGCTATGGATAGCAACAGCGATGTAAGCTGGCTGGTGCTCGCCTGCGATTTACCCAATATTGACCAGACGACGATTGCTTACTTGCTGGAAAATCTCTCGCCGGATCACCCGGCAACAGCCTATCGAAGCACTTATGACGATTTGCCCGAACCATTGTGTGCGATTTACCGACCGCAGGCCCGGGAAGTCATAGATAGTTTCGTAGATCAGGGTATGAATTGCCCGCGCAAGATTCTGATCAAATCGAATACGCATTTGCTTGCTCAACCGAACCCGGCGGCTCTGCACAACATCAACACACCGGAAGACCTGGCCGGTACCGGAATTACGCTCACCTCATGAAAAAGAATATTACGGTTCGCTACTTTGCAGGCTTTCGCGAGCACGCGGGCCTTGGCGAGGAAAGTCTCAGCATCGATGCGGCCACAGCCGGTGATGTGTATGAACAACTGCAGCATCGACACGGCTCATCCGAGCCAGAAGGCCATTGTAAAGTCGCGATCAATGACGAAATGGCAGACTGGAACTCACCGATAAACGATGGTGATACGGTGTTGTTGTTTCCACCGGTGGCCGGAGGCTGACGTGATGCGTGTAACCGGCAGCGCTATTGAGCCTGATAAATTACGCGACGAGTTGGTCGATGCGGCTGCTGGTGCGTACGTTGGCTTCGAAGGCTGGATCAGGAATCAGAATGAAGGCCAGCAGGTGCTGCGACTGGAGTATGAGGTTTATGAGCCGCTTGCGATCAAGGAAGGCGAGAAAGTAATCGAAGAGGCCAAAGCAAAGTTTCCAATTTTGCATGCCGAATGCGTGCATCGCTCCGGATTGTTGGAGATCGGCGAGTACGCCGTTTGGGTGGGAGTTACCTCAGCACACAGGGATGAGGCGTTCTCGGCCTGCCGTTATATTATTGACCAGGTCAAAGTCCGGCTGCCGATATGGAAAAAAGAACACTATGTCGAGGGCCATTCCGGCTGGGTCAATTGTGAGCGATGCGCGCAACACGATGATTCTCGTACGGGCGGACAGATTGCTCTTTAACAACTTCGCTCGAGGTCGCTCTGCCGGTCAATATCCAGAGCTGCGGGCTCAAACCCGACTGATTTAACCCGATCCTCGTTCGCTTCCATGATCGAACGCGCTCCGCTGTCTCCGCTCAAGCGAGTCAGATCAGGGAAGTCTCTTTGCGGGAAAATAACCGGTGGCCCGTTGATTCCGGCATAGGCACTGGCGACAATTGACTCCGGGGATGCCTGCCAGGTGTCCACCAGTAACTGCAAATGAGAGCGGGTGATCAATGGCTGGTCTGCCAGCAAGAGCAATACAGCGTCCGCAACTTCGGCAACACTTCGAATGCCACATTCGATCGAGCTGGCAAGGCCTTCAGCAAATCGTGGGTTGACGACGAAAAAACCGGCCAACGGTGCACATATATCGCTAACAGGTTGCCAGTCATTGCCGGCGACCAGGACGTTGTTTTGCCCGCACACAGCTTCGGCGAGCTGCACGGAACGCGCCACCAGCGGTATGCCCTGATATTTCTCCAGCTGTTTGGTCTTGCCGAAGCGGCTGGACTGCCCGGCGGCAAGAATGAGCGCGAATACGGATTCTTTTTTCATTGGCCTGAATTTTATAGAGAATTTACTGAGATCAATAGCCGCGATTAACGCAACTCATAAAGCTGTCTCAATGAAACCCAAATACGCTGCAACAAAATAGCAAATCCAATAACCGCATATTTATTGGCTTTCAGGGATGCCAGAGGCGAATACCGCAACATTAAGGGTAAGAAAACTTGCTCTGCCGCCAGCTTCTGTGTATTTCTTGCAGTGCACCAATCTGCGCGGAATCGCCTGTGGTTGAGCCAAATTGGATAGCTGGGCAATAAAGGATTCGGATTTGTACCTCATTAAATCAATTGAAGACGCGAAAGCGCTGGAAGGTACAGAAGTCGGCCTTTCCGACTGGATGGTCATTGATCAACAGATGATAAATCGGTTTGCAAAAGCGACCGACGACTACCAGTGGATTCATGTGGACACTGAGCGGGCGGCGCGTGAGCTGCCCGAGGGCAAGACTATTGCGCATGGCTATATGACATTGGCATTAATTCCTGCGCTTACGGGAAAATTTGTGGAAGTTGAGAACCTCGCCAAGGCGGTGAATTTTGGTTGCAACAAAGTCCGCTTCTATTCGCCCGTTCCCGTTGGCAGCAAGGTGCGGGGCAGGGCAGTCGTCAATCAGGCACGCATTCGTGGCGGCGCATTACACCTTTTATCGGAGATTAAAGTCGAAATAGAAGGTGTCAAAAAACCAGCCTGTGTAGCCGAAACACTGGGCATATATATTTTCAATGAAATAGAGCAGCCAGCCGCACAAATGGCCTAGCGCCCGTTTGCAATACTAACGAGTTTGCAACCACTCCGGCAGGAAACTGTATGGGTCGACATCGACCCGTTTGTTATAAGCAACGGCGTTCTCATCCAATAATTTCTGCATAGAGCCGTCTTTGCATGCATCGAATAACTCTGTTGCGCCGCCAATATATTGGCCGCCAATAAAAATTTGCGGGATAGTTTTGGAATCCGTGCGTTCGCGTAGCGCTGCACGGATGTTGCCGCCCTTGTTGCCTTCCTGGTATTCGAGCGAGTCAAGATCGATCGCGCGGTACGGTATGTCGTAGGTCGCGAACATCTTGCGCACGGACCAGCAAAACTCGCACCATTCCAGCGCAAAAAGCACCACCGGTTGCTGCGCATCGCTGGTCGATTCAGCGAGAAACCGGACAGCGTGCTCCGGTGCTGCGATAACCGGCTCCTCTTCTTCTTCAACCGCCGCTGCTGGCGGCGGTGCATCAAACCGATAACCCGGTGTCGATCGGGATATGTCGACTTCTTCCGCCGTCATGTCGGCAGGAATATCTTCGAACAATGGAGTCGACAGATAGCGCTCACCCGTGTCTGGCAACATGCACAGAACCGTCGAGCCTTTTTCGGCTGTCTTGCAGATTTCCAGTGCTCCAGCGAGTGTAGCCCCTGCGGAAATACCGACGAAAATTCCCTCCTCAGTAGCGAGTGCTCGGGAAAGGCGCAGTGATTCCGTTCCGCTGACCGGGACAATGCGGTCGATGAGGTCCAGCGCTACGGTGTCTTCGATCAGCTTGGGAATAAAATCAGGGCTCCAACCCTGCATCAGGTGTGGCCGAAACAGCGGATGGCTTTCCGCCGGGGTGCCATCAGCAAGTTTTTCCTGGGGGATGCCGCTGCCAAGAATTTGCGAATTGTCTGGCTCACAAACGATGATGCTGATCTCCGGACGCTCCTTTTTCAGGACACGGGATACGCCTTTTAGTGTGCCGCCTGTGCCAAATCCGGTTACCCAGTAGTCGAGTCGCTCGCCTTCGAAATCCGCCAGTATTTCGGGAGCTGTGGTTCTTGAATGTGCGTTCGCATTGGCCTCATTTTCGAACTGACGGCACAGGAACCAGCCATGTTCTTCGGCCAGCTCAGTGGCTTTTGCGAGCATTCCGCTGCCTTTAAGCCCCGCCGGAGTCAACACAACTTTTGCACCCAGAAAGCGCATTAGTTTACGCCGTTCGATGCTGAAGCTTTCCGCCATCGTCACAACCAGTGGATACCCTTTCTGCGCGCAGACCATTGCGAGGCCAATGCCGGTATTGCCGCTGGTTGCCTCAACAACCGTTTGGCCTGGTTTGAGCACACCAGACTGTTCGGCATCTTCAATGACACCGAGCGCCAGGCGGTCTTTGACGGATCCGGACGGGTTGAAAGATTCGACCTTTACGTAGAGATTAATGCCGTCCGGGGCCAGCTTGTTCAGCCGAACTACTGGTGTACTTCCTATGGTTTTGAGGATGTTGTCGAACTTGCGTCCCATTTCGGATTGTCCTTGTTGTTATTCGCGTCAATTCGGCGCGTGAGCCGCGACTGCCGGTCTCTTGAGCATAACAAAGTACGCCGGTCAGGCGTCTTTCCACGGCTAATAGCAGCCAATTGAGAGAAAATCAGCTAGTTTGCCCACCAGCGCTTGCAGTCAGGCCCTGTTGTTTTGTTAAATGACCAATCCATCCCCTGCTGAATAATCAAGAAGAGGTAAAGGCATGCAAGGATTGATGATGGATACGCAATTGTTGATTTCCTCGATTCTGCGTCACGCAGATCGGAATTTCGGGGATCGCGAGATTGTATCCGTAACGGCAGACAATCCACTGCACCGTTACACCTATGCGGACTGCTTCCGCCGTTCCCGACAGCTCGCGAATGCGCTCGACAAACTCGGTTTGTCACAGGGCGATCGGGTCGCGACACTCGCCTGGAATGACTACCGCCATCTGGAGGCCTATTACGGCATTGGTGGTACAGGCCTCGTTTGCCATACGATCAATCCGCGACTATTTCCTGAACAGATTATCTTTATCATTAATCACGCTGAAGACAAATGGATCTTTACGGATCCGATGTTTTTACCGCTGCTGGAGAAGATTGCAGAACATACGCCAGGTGTCGAGGGTTACATCGTCATGACTGACGATGCTCATATGCCGGAGACAAGCCTCAAGAACGTGATGTCGTATGAAGCGTTAATCGGCGACGAAAGCAGTGTTTATGAATGGCCGGAATTTGACGAAAATTCTGCGCTCGGCCTGTGCTACACATCGGGAACAACCGGAGATCCTAAAGGCGTATTGTACAGCCATCGTTCCAGCGTATTACACGCGTACGCCGGCGTAATGCCGGACGTACTCAATCTGTCCAACCGGGACTGTGTTTTGCCGGTTGTACCCCTGTTTCACGTTAACGCCTGGGGCGTTCCGTATTCGGGCCTGATGGTAGGTAGCAAACTTGTTTTTCCAGGCCCAAAAATGGGCGATGGCGAGGCGCTGTATCACCTTCTTGAAGAAGAAGAGGTATCACTGGCGCTCGGCGTGCCGACCGTCTGGATGGCACTGCTGCAGTACGCCGAAAAAGCGGGCAAGAAACTAAACAGTCTGGAACGTACTGTCATTGGTGGTGCTGCGGTGCCGGAATCGATGATTCGCGAGTTTCGTGACAAGCACGACGTCGTGGTTATCCAGGGCTGGGGAATGACCGAGATGAGCCCGCTGGGAACGGCAAATACGCCGAAAGTTGGCATGGAATCGCTTACGCCTGATGAATTGCTGGCATTGCAGACTAAAGCAGGCCGCGGCATTTTTGGTTGTGAAATGCGCATTGTGGATGATGAAGGTACGGAGCTGCCGTGGGATGGTGTAGCCTACGGCTCGCTGCAGGTCAGGGGAGCGTGGGTTTGCAGTGACTATTTCAGACTCGAGGGCAGCGGCGGATCACACACTGACGATGGTTGGTTCGATACCGGAGATGTCGCGACGATTGATGCAAAGGGTTACATGGCGATTACCGATCGCACCAAGGACGTCATCAAGTCTGGTGGTGAATGGATCAGCTCGATAGAAGTGGAAAATGTCGCTATCGGGCATCCGGCTGTTGCCGAGTCGGCTGTCATTGGCGTGCCGCATCCGAAGTGGAGCGAGCGGCCATTACTTATTGTGATCAAGGCAAAAGGGCAGGATATTAGCCGCGAAGAGATGCTTGCCTGGTTCGATGGCAAGATCGCGAAGTGGTGGTTACCTGATGACGTCGTTTTTGTTGACGAAATTCCGCATACTGCGACTGGCAAAGTAAAGAAGATCGAATTGCGCAAGCAATTTGCAGATTACGAGTTACCTGCTGGTTAATACAGCTGGTCAAATAATAAAGGTGTTTTATGGCTGACGCATTGCGTCTTTTCGGATTGAGGGCAGTGGTAACCGGCGCCGATAGTGGTATCGGTGAGGCTATTGCGCGAACGTTAGCAAAACATGGTGCCGAAGTGCTGGCTGTCGATACCACGCAAAGCGGAATTGAAACGCATTATGCCTCTGTTCGTGGCATTCGGGGTGCTGCTCTTGACCTGCATGGCACCGATGGGCCGGCTCAGCTCACCGAACTTGCGGCAACTGAACTCGGCGTTGTCGACATAATCGTCTGCAACAACAGTCCGCATGCGGATGCGCCGATTAATGACGACGATGATAGTGCGCTGGATCCGCTGCTGCAGAAAAAGCACGATCGGGTGTCACAAATCAGCCAGCAGTTGTTGCCGATGATGAAAAACAGCCCGGCCGGGCGAATCATTATCATTGGCTTTGATCGCAGCGTGTTCGGCCGCAATGGATCGGCAAGTTACGCGAAATCAAAGGAAAAAATTGCGGTGTTAACGGGTCGCCTTGCAGCGGATGCGGGGCAATACGGCATCAATGTAAATTATATTCAACCTGGCTCGGTGATGACGCCGGAGAGTCGCAAGGCTTTCAAAGCCGATAAAGATTTACGCGATTTTTGCATCAACCGATCTGCTGCGAAGCGCGTCGGCGAACCTGTTGATATTGCCAAGGTAGCCTTGTTCCTCGCGACCGATGATTCAGTTTTCGTCAGCGGTACCGGAATTGTTGTCGATGGCGGTCAGGCAAATCCCGATTAGCGTTTTTTGGCGGGCGATTGGTCGTGGCGCAGGCTTGCGAAATGAATACAGTGGACTTTTGACTCGTCATGCTGCGCAAGCTCAAGCAAATCAATGAACCGCGTTCTTAAGGATCTAATCGAGCTTCTTAAGCTTGATCGTATCGACGACAATATATTTCGTGGCCAAAGCCGTGATATAGGCAGTGCCCAGGTTTTCGGTGGGCAGGTTGTAGGACAGGCGCTTTCTGCAGCGCACCTTACCGTCGAGAAGCGGCGTGCACATTCATTGCATGCCTATTTCCTGCGTCGTGGTGACATGAGTGCGCCGATAATTTATGAAGTGGACCGCGCAAGAGATGGCCGCAGTTTTTCGATGCGGCGTGTTGTTGCCATTCAGCACGGTCGGCCGATTTTCAACCTGGCGGCGTCCTTTCAAAACCCGGAGACGGGTCTTGAGCACCAGGCTGAAATGCCTGACGTACCCGGGCCCGATGGCCTGCAGGATCTGACTGACGTCGCGCCAGAAATTCTGCAAAAAATACCGGAGAAAATGCGCCGCTACCTGACTGACAAACGACCGTTTGAATTCAGACCTGTAGCGCCAATGAATTTCGCAGCACCGGAAAAACGACCAGCGGTGAAACACATCTGGATCAGGACGGTCGACAAACTGGGAAATAATTACAGTCTGCACCAGAATCTGCTCGCTTACGTATCCGACTATGAGTTGTTGGGTACCAGTACGTTGCCGCATGGCCTGCCATTCGGGCGCGGCACGGTGCAGATGGCAAGCCTCGACCACGCCCTGTGGTTTCACAGGGATGTCAGGGTTGACGAGTGGCTGCTTTACTCAATGGATGGACCAAATGCTTCCGGCGCCCGGGGCTTTGCCCGCGGCCAGTTCTTTACCCAGGATGGCACACTGGTTGCGTCCACCGCGCAGGAAGGCCTCGTGCGTGTCCTGACCGGGGAGCAGGAAGAATCGCCACCGTCAGCGCCAGGAAAGCAAAGCTAGTCTTAGGCTCCAAACCGTTGCCAAAGCATTCGCGGCTGAAGCCGCTCCCACGTTACTAATAGCACTCTAGTGGGAGCGGCTTCAGCCGCGAATGCTTTGATTTGGCAACGCCTGGAAAATTCAAGCCTGCCAATCCCTTTCGGGGCTTTGATGCCGAGCCTAAGAGGCAACGCTGCAGACGGCTCTACTTGGCTTTCGCCTGGTTCGCCACGGCTGCGGTGGCAGCAGCAATCGCTTCCTGGTCTCCCAGGAATTCGCGTGATAATGGTTTGAGGTCGTCGTCGAGCTCGTAGGCCAAAGGAATGCCGGTCGGAATATTGAATCCTGTGATCTCGTCCTCGGAGATGTCATCCAGCATCTTTACCAGGGCACGCAAACTGTTGCCATGCGCAGCAACGAGCACGTTTTTTCCATCGCGCAATTGCGGGGCAATGATTTGTTCCCAACAAGGCAGAACGCGCTCCAGTGTCGTTGCGAGTGACTCGGTCGCCGGTAGCGTCTCTATGCCAGCGTATCGTATGTCGTGCGAGGGGTGCCGCTCATCGTCGATCTCAAGCGCAGGTGGCGGGGTAGCATAGCTGCGTCTCCAGATGTGCACTTGCTCGTCGCCGTATTTCGCAGACGTTTGAGCTTTGTCCAGCCCTTGCAAGGCACCATAATGACGTTCATTGAGTCGCCAGTCGCGAACCACCGGAATCCACACCCGATCCATTTCATCGAGCATGAGCCAGAGTGTGTGAATGGCGCGTTTCAGTACCGATGTAAACGCAATATCGAATTTGAAATCGAGTTCGTGCAGCAGCTGGCCGGCTGCCGCAGCCTCTGACCTGCCTTTGTCCGTTAACGCGACGTCTGTCCAGCCAGTAAAGAGGTTCTTCAGATTCCAGTCACTTTGCCCGTGACGACAGAAAACAAGTTTGCCGCTCATGCATGCTCCATAGTTAGTTGTCGGTTAGTTTACGTAATTCCTGTGCCGCGACTGACAGAGTGGCGAAGTCAATTTCATGTCGAAGGCGCATTTCTGCAAGAATGGCATCATATTTTCTGATTGCTGTTACGTTTTTGTCACACCATGCGTCAAAAACTTCGACAGGCGATCGTCGGCTGCGACTGCTGAGCAGGCCGGTTACAAATTCACGCCGGATGCGATAAAAATCGTCACGTAAGTTGCTGCGCGCCAGTGCTTGCCAGCGACCTTCCACTGCAAGGCTTTCGACGCAACGATTCAACCAGATGATGCCGAGTCGGTCGCTCAATGCCGAATACATTCGGGCGGTATCCGTTACGCCTTTCCTATGCAGATTCGCCATATCGCTGATATCGAGCCCGCCGCGGGTGAGTAACAAGGCAGCCATTTGCCTGGCCAGCTTTTCAGGAACGCCGTCACGCATATGATCCCGAGCTGCTGATTTCTGCCGCTCTTTGGCAGGCCCGGTAACGATGCTGGTAGCACGAGAATATATTGTTGCCATGCCTTTCTTCAGTTGTGCGACTGCATCGACAATATCCAGATCATCACCATAGCGCTCAATCAACCAGTAGCACGCATGGCGCAAAATTCGGCTTACTTCAAACATCATCGACTGCTGCAGCGTCGCCGGAATTTCATTGTCCAATGATTCAATGGTGTGCCAGATATCACTGCACTGGCAAACTTCGCGTGCAACAACATAGGCACGTGCAATGGTCATGACATCGGCGCCTGTATCGACCTGCACCCTTTTGACAAATGCCGGGCCCATCCGATTGACGATGTTATTTGCAATCAGTGTCGCCAGTATTTGCCGGCTCAGGCGGTGACCCGGAATCAGATCAAGAAAGCGGCGCCTGAGGAGCTGTGGAAAATATCGTTGCGGATCTGTGGTCAGAAAATCATCGAGCTCCGCGGTGGAGCCAACCAGGCCGTCATACAAGTCGATTTTGGCGTAACTCAGGACAACGGCCAGTTCCGGTCGGGTGAGGCCCTGTTTTCGCTGTCGCCGCTCATCGATTTCCACTTCATCGGGCAGGAATTCCAGGTCCCGGTCCAGCAGTCCGGTTTTCTCGAGATTTGTGATCAGTCGCGCGGTCTCATCCAGGCGTTCGGGCGCACGCGCTTCCATCATGCTAATGGATTGTGTTTGCAGGTAATTACTGCGCAGCACAAATTCTGCAACATCGTCGGTCATTTCAGCGAGCAGAATATTACGCTTCTTTCTCGTCAGGCCTTTTTCCTGCTCCGCAGCACTTAAGAGAATCTTGATATTCACTTCGCGATCCGAACAGTCAACACCTGCTGAATTGTCGATGAAATCCGTGTTTACCCGACCTCCATTGAGACTGTACTCGACTCGTGCGCGCTGCGTCAGGCCGAGGTTGCCACCTTCGCCGATCACTTTGCAGCGCAATTCGTTCGCATTGACGCGTACGCTGTCGTTGTTCCTGTCGCCGACTTCAGCATGACTTTCCGTGCTGGCCTTGACGTAGGTGCCGATGCCGCCGTTCCACAACAGGTCTGCCTGCATCCGCAGGATGGTGCGAATTAATTCCAGCGGTTGCATCGACGTTTCAACCGTGCCGAGCATTTGTCGTACTTCCGGACTAAGCTTGATCTGCTTCGCGTGACGGGAATAAATGCCACCACCTTTCGAGATCAGGTTGTCTTTGTAGTCGGCCCAACTTGATCTATCCTTGCGAAACAGGCGTTGTCGTTCGCGAAAACTTCCTGCCAGGTCCGGATCCGGGTCAAGAAATATATGCATATGGTTAAAAGCAGCAACCAGCCTGATCTTGCGCGATAACAGCATGCCGTTACCGAAAACATCGCCACTCATGTCACCAATTGCCGCGACCGTAAACGGGTCAGTCTGCACGTTGATACCTTGCTCGCGGAAATGTCGCTTAACAGCCTCCCAGGCACCGCGTGCGGTAATGCCCATTTTTTTGTGGTCGTAGCCCACAGAGCCGCCCGATGCAAATGCATCGTCCAGCCAGAAACCGTATTCAGCAGATATACCGTTCGCAATATCCGAGAACGTCGCTGTACCCTTGTCAGCTGCAACGACCAGGTAGGGATCATCACGGTCCCGTCTGACTACATTTGCCGGTGCTACTACTTTGTCGCCGACAACGTTATCTGTGACGTCCAGCAGTCCAGAGATGAAAAGTTTGTAACAGGCGATGCCCTCTGCCATGACAACTTCGCGATCCCCGGCCGGCATGCGTTTCGGTATGAATCCACCTTTGGCGCCGGTAGGTACGATGACGGTGTTTTTCACTACCTGCGCTTTCATTAGTCCGAGGACTTCAGTTCTGAAATCTTCGCGGCGATCCGACCAGCGAATACCACCACGGGCAATATCGCCGCCGCGCAGATGAACGCCTTCAACACGTGGCGAATAAACGAAAATTTCGTATTTTGGTTTTGGTAAAGGCACTTCGGGCAGTTTGCCCGAATCGAGTTTTATTGCGATATAGGACTTCGGCTTACCGTCTTCACCAACCTGGAAATAATTGGTACGCAGCGTCGCGCTGACCGCGCCCGAAAAGGCGCTTAAAATTCTGTCTTCGTCCAGGCTCTTCGCACGCGCAACAGCACGAACAATTTTTGCTGTACAAGCGTTCAAACGTTCGGTGCGAGTCTTTTTTGAGAGTTTCGGGTCAAACTGAAATTCGAACTGCTTGACCAGCATGCAAGCGAGGCTCGCGTGTTCAACGAGGACCTCTTCCATAGAATTTTGGCTGAAAGGGATGCCCAGCTGCAAAATATACTTCGCATAACAACGAATCAGCGAGGTCTGACGACTGTCCAGCCCGGCGGCGAGAATTAACTCGTTGAAGTTGTCGCTCTCCGACTCGCCAAGCAGCGCCTGGCGGAAACCTTCCTGGAACCTCGCTGCAGATTCCTCAAGGTCAAGATCAGGAGCCAGGTCACTGTGCAGCTGGAAATCCTGAACCCAGAACGAGTCGCCGTTACGCAACGTCAGCTCGTAGGGGTGCTCGCTGTGAACGTCAGTTCCAAGGTCTTCCAGAATGGGCAGTACTTCGGATAGCAGCAGCGGCTCGTCCTTCCGGAACGAGAGAAAATGTAGTCTGTCAGGTGCCGTACCGGCAGGTTGATGCAACAACAGGAAATCTTCGTGTTCGCCTTTGAGCAAGCCATCTATCCGTTTCACGTCCAGGCAGGCCGTTCTCGGTACGGTGTCGTCTTCATAAGCCGGCGGAAAACTTTCGCCGTACTCGCGAAACAACGACAACCCTTCATCCTGGCCAAACCGGTCAACCAGTTGCATGCGCAAATGATCTCGCCAGGTTACGACCGCATCAGCTATCCTTTCTTCAATACGGCGAATGCTGATGCGCGGCCGTTCGCCGTTTCCTGTGCGCACGATTGTATGTAGCCGTGCCAGTGGCGAATCGATAATTTGTACACTCGATTCCACCGATACACCCTGAAATTCCTCGAGCAATATTTCCTCTACGCGGCGACGAATCTCCGTGGCGTATTTCTCTCGCGGGACATAGACGATGCAGGAAAAGAAGCGACGGAATGTATCTCTGCGCAGGAAGAACTTAACGCGCGTGCGATCCTGCAGATTCAGGATGCCGATGGTCGTGCGGACCAGGTCATGGACGGTGCTCTGAAACAGCTCATCCCGCGGGTAGGTGTCGAGAATATGTGACAGTGCCTTGCCGCGATGCCCGGCCGGATCAATCTCAGCCTGTTCGAGAACGCGCTGCACTTTCAATCGCAACAGTGGAATGTTGCGCGGATTTTCGCTATAGGCGAAAGACGTAAACAACCCAATGAAGCGTTTTTCACCAACGGCGTTGCCGTTACGGTCATATACTTTGACGCCGACATAATCCAGGTAGCTATGGCGATGGACTGTCGAACGGGAATTGGCTTTGGTGATTATCAGCCAGTCCCTGGTGCGTGTATGGCGACGCATTTCCTTGCTGAGTTCGACCGCCCGGCCACCGCGCTCATCGCTGGACAAAACGCCGAGGCCGGATCCCTTGACCGGCGCCAGAAAGAGCGACTCACCGCGTTTTTTGAGTTTGTATTCACGGTAACCGAGGAAAGTGAAGTGGTCACCCGCCATCCATTGCAACAGGGCATCAGTTTCGACGCGCAACGCAGGATCTGCACCGATTGGCCCGCGCTCCAGTGACGCTGCAGCTTCAAGCATCTTGTCGCGCATTTTGCGCCAGTCGCGGACTGCAATCCGGATATCCGCGAGTACTTTCTGAATCTGATGTTCGATTACATTCAGGTGTTGCTGATCGGACTCCCTGTCGATCGCAAGGCGAATATAAGATTCAACCTTGCCGCCTTCGTCGTTCATTGAGGCCAGCTTGATCAGCTTACCGCGATTGTCGCGATGTACCCGCAGCAACGGGTGCACTGTCATGTGAATCGACAGATCCTGACCGAGGATAGCCGCAGAAACAGAGTCGACCAGGAATGGCATGTTGTCGTTGACTACCTCGACAATCGTGAAGGCAGACTGATAGCCGTGTTTATCCTCTGTCGGATTGAATATCCGCAGTAACGGCTTGTCTTTCTTGCGTACCTTGGCAAATTCCAGGTGTGATAACGCCGCCTGGCCCAGAATCGTCGGCGAACGATTCTGCAAATCTTCAAAAGGGACGTGGGCATAATAGCGACGCAGAAAGCGGTCGATGTCTTTCTTCTTCGTCAGCGTTTTGGACGCTGGCCTGGTGGCAACGATATCGTCAATCAGACGAGTTGAGATATCACTGGCGCGACGATGTTGCTTTTTTGACACTACAAGCACTCCGACCGGGCCATCGTCTGGTCCGGTTAATGCTAAATGGTTGAGACGTTAAATTATTACTGCGGTTTTTCAAGGTCCTGTATCACAGCCGCCAGAAAACGGCATGCTTCACCGCCCGTAACGCAGCGATGATCGAAACTCAGCGACAAGGGTATTCTTCTGTGCACCTCGATGCCACCCATAACTGCGACAACATCATGTTGTAATTTTCCGCTACCGATAATGGCAACGGTCGGCGGCACCATCAGCGGCGTGGCATACCGTCCGGCGAGCATGCCGAAATTGGAGAGTGTAATGGTGTAGTTGACCATGTCCTGTGGTGTAACCGACCTGTTAACGGTGGCCTGCTTCACTTTCGCGACGGCGGTGCGGATTTCGTCGAGGCTCATATCCTCAACATTGCGGATAACCGGCACTATCAGACCATCTTCAGTGTCTACTGCCATTGCCAAATCGACTCGGGATTCGGTTTGGTGGATCATGCTTTCGGCGTCGAAAAATCCGTTCAGTCCCGGCTCCGCCGCGCATCCGGCGACGATTGCGCGCATCATTCGCGCCGTGAAATCACGTTTGTTTAACCACTCGTGAATATCGGCATCATCGAACATCGTGCACAGCGCAACTTCGTCACGCGTCATGCTCATGCTCTGCGCCATCGCCCGGCGCGAGCCGCGCAATGGCATTGATTGGCCGGGTGTTAACGCGCGTCTTGTGGCTGCAGGTCGGGCCGGTGATTTTTCCTTGCCGCCGAAGGTTTCAAGATCCTTCGCCGTGATCTGGCCATTCTTGCCGGTTGGCGTGATTTCAGCCAGATCGATGCCCAGCCGTTTTGCCTGGGTGCGAACTGACGGTGTGGCCTTGATCCTGCCCTTTTTACGCCGCCGGCTGCCTCCGGCAATGGCAGTTTCCTGGAGGATTTCACTGCTTGTCGGTACATTTCCAACGACCGTCGCCGCACTTTCCGATTTTTCTTGCGTTGCAGGTGGTGCGACTTCGACAGCGGCGCCTTCAGCGAAATCAACCAATGGTGCGCCGGTCAGGACGATGTCACCGGCACCTGCATACAATTTTGTGATCACTCCGGTATGCGGCGAGGGGACCTCAACGACTGCTTTGGCTGTCTCGACAGACACCAGCAAATCATCAGTCTTGACGGTATCCCCTTCGGCTACATGCCAGGCAACAATCTCGGCATCCGGCAGACCTTCACCCAGATCGGGAAGATTGAAAGTGGTCATAATCGAACCTCGGGCAGGTTGGCAGGCGCAATCTGCAACGAATCGACATTAGTCGTGAAATACTGCACGGCTTGAATCACAGGCCCATTTCCTTATTGGTAGCCGGCACTCGTGAATTATTCGGGCTAATCATTCAGGGCCTCTTTGATGGCATCCGTAATTTTACTAACGCTTGGCATATAGTCCATTTCGCGGCGGAACAGCGGCATAACAACGTCATAGCCGGTGATCCGGATGATCGGGCCATGCAGGTCGTAGATGCCTTTTTCAGCGACGATTGCCGCGATCTCTGCACCGACCCCGCAATTTCTTGCAGCCTCATGCACGATGACCAGACGACCTGTTTTCTCGACTGATTCGAGAATGGTTTCGTAATCGATCGGGCTTATGGTGGTCAGGTCGATGACTTCACAACTGATGCCACTTTTTTTCAGCTGGTCGACCGCCTTCAGGGTTTCAAAGGTCATCGCACCCCAGGTCACAACGGTCACGTCCGTGCCCTCGCGCAGGATAAAGCAGACATCCAGCGGCAATGCTTTGCCATTGTCTTCGACTTCCTGTTTGTTCAGGCGATAAATACGTTTGGGCTCAAGAAATACTACCGGGTCCGGATCCCGTATCGCCGCCAGCAACAGCCCGTAGGCTCTCGCTGGCGAAGAGGGAATAACTACCCTGACACCAGGCATGTGAGCAAATAGTGCTTCGGTGCTCTCAGAGTGGTGCTCCGGCGCATGGATGCCACCGCCGAAAGGCGCGCGCAAGACCATCGGGCAAGTCAGGCGGCCACGAGTTCGGTTTCGCAGGCGCGCTGCATGATTGATGATCTGATCGACGGTCGGATAAATGAATCCCATGAACTGAATCTCGGCAATCGGCACCATGCCCTGTGCCGCCATGCCGATGGAGACACCGGCGATCATGCCCTCCGCCAGCGGAGTGTCCTGTACGCGCTGCTCTCCGAAGCGTTTCTGCAAGCCCGCGGTCGCCCGGAATACACCGCCGTTAACGCCGACATCTTCACCGAGGATGACGACTCGCGAATCATGTTCGAGTTCCCAGGCCATCGCCATCGTCAATGCATCAACCATGGGTACCTCAGCCATGGTGGCCACCGTTTGAGTCCTTGTAACGAATGGCGTGCTCGCGCTGCTCTTCCAGGAATTCCGGCAGCTCTGCATACATATAGTCAAACATCGACTCGATCGGCGGCTTTGGCGTATTCAGGTACTTCTGTACCGCTTCATCTACCTTCGCCGCGGCACTCTCCAGAAGTTCGTTCTCTTTCGCTTCGTCCCAGACGCCGAGGTCGGTCAGATATTGTCGCAGTCGAATTAGCGGCTCTACCTTCCAGGCAGTTTCTACTTCTTCTTTCTGCCGATAACGGCTGGCGTCATCCGCGGTCGTATGGTCGCTGAGCCGATAGGTTACTGCCTCGATCAGGCAGGCTCCTTCGCCTTTCCTGGCCCTTGCCAGAGCTCGTTCGACCCAGTGCCGCACCGCGATAACGTCATTACCATCGACCTGAATTCCGGGGATTCCAACGGCAACCGCTTTTTGTGCGAGCGTCTCCGAGGCAGTCTGTTGTTCGATAGGCAACGAAATCGCCCATTTGTTATTGACCACCATGAAGACCACCGGCAGTTTTCGCGCGCCGGCAATGTTCATCGCTTCATAAAAAGCACCTTCGGAGGTTCCGCCGTCACCATTGATCGATACGGCGCAGTGTGGCTCGCCACGTAACTGAAATGCCATGGCAGCGCCCGCGGCGTGCAGGCATTGGGTGGCGATCGGGACACAGAACGGGAAGTCCTTCCTGGGACCCTGAAAGTCGCTGCCTCTTTCATCGCCGCCCCAGTACAGCAGGATCTCTTCCATTGAGACACCGCGATAGAACATGGAGCCATATTCCCTGTAGCTCGGCGCCAGTACGTCGTCCTTTTGCATCGCCGCGGCAAGCCCGATGTGGGTCGCTTCATGGCCGATGCAGGAGGCGTAAGTGCCAAGCTTGCCGGTACGTTGCAGATTGACTGCCTTGGTGTCGAAAACTCGCGTTTCCGTCATTTGGCGGTACATATAAACGAGCTTTTCAGGGTCTTTCGCAAGCTCGGGAATATCCGCGCTTGGCTTGCCCTCAGGATCCAGGAATTGACTGTACTGGACCTCGAAATCCGCGATGGTTTCCAAGTATTGCTCCAAAATTGGGGTTGCCAGGCTTATTTTTTGCTTGCCGAAAGAAATGCGCTTCGGATTAGGTTGCCTGGCGCCCTCTCAGCGACGGGCCGGGATTATACCCCAAGGACAGCATGCTCGTTCAGAGACCGGATACCTACTTTGTGGTAGCAGGAGATAATGTCGACCAGCTGGGGAATGACCTACAATGCACGGCTATACGAATTAACCGATAGCGGTACTTCTGACATCATGACAAAGCGCAAACTCGAAGCCTCAATTCATGCGAATCTCGACCGGGATAGTGACTACACGTCGTACCTGCAGCTGGAATCCGTACTCAATGCACAAAAACCGCTGAGTGATCCGCCGCATCACGATGAGATGTTGTTCATTATTCAGCACCAGGTCACGGAATTGTGGATCAAGCTGATCATTCATGAATCCGAAGCAGCGATTGCCTCCATACGCAAAGATGATCTGTCGCCAGCGGTCAAAAACCTTGCGCGAGTCAAGCATATTCAGACCCAGGTCTATAACCAGTGGATGGTGCTGGACACGCTGACCCCGAGCGAATATGCGCAGTTTCGCGACGTTTTTGGCAAGGCATCAGGGTTTCAATCGCCGCAATATCGGCTGCTCGAATTCCTCCTCGGCAACAAGAACACGGCAATAATGAAATACTACGAACATCAGGAGGAATGGCACGAGCGATTACGCATAGCGTTGTTCTCACCGAGCCTGTACGAGGAATTCCTGCTCTACCTGGCACGCGCGGGTCTGCCAGTTCCAAAAACTGCGATTGAGCGAGATTTTAGTATCCAGCGCGAAGAGCAAACTGAAGTGGTTGCCGTGTTCAAGCGCATTTACGATAACCCTGAGAAATACTGGTCCGCTTATGAAATGTGTGAAGCGCTAATGGATATTGGCAATAATTTTCAGTTCTGGCGTTTTCATCATATGAAGACTGTCGAGAGAATCATTGGCCATAAAAAAGGCAGCGGCGGGTCGTCCGGCGTGTCTTTTCTGAAGAAGGCGCTGGATATAGAATTTTTTCCGGAACTGATCAGTGTGCGAACGGAGATCGGTGCCTGATCAGATTCAGGGCGCGCTGATAAACCGGGCTCGGGCCAGCAGACGCTCGATGACGGTATTGAGCGTTGCGACTTCTTCCTCGGTGAGTCCGTGCAATAAATCGTCCTCCATCTTCAATGCCAGCGGCGCAACTTCAGCATGAACCTTCTGGCCTTCTTCGGACAGATTGAGAATTGACCGGCGCCGGTCAGCATCTGCGAATTCGCGGTCAATGCGCCCACGCTTGATCAGCTTGGTCACAGCCCGGCTGACAGCAACCTTGTCCAACATCGTTCTTTCGGCAACTTCCACTGCGGACAACCCCGGGAATCGGCCCACGATCAGGATCACGCGCCACTCGGGAATGGTCAGGCCTAAGCTTTTGTCGTAAACGCGCGCCACGAGCCTGCTGACAGTATGCGACAGGATCGCCAATTTGTAGGGCAAAAATTCTTCTAGAATCAGCTCTTTATCTGTTCTTTCTTCCACTCTCAGGTTGCTCCCTGCTGGATATTCAGATTGTCAGGTAATGTTACTGCAGTGCAGCAGCGTGTGGTACTGCCAGTGTCAGGATCAGGCCAGGTGCGCTGCATGCAGATAGTCGTTTGACTGCATTTCTATCAGGCGGCTGGTGGTGCGCTGAAATTCGAATCGCAGGCGTTCGCCGGTATACAAAGCCTCAACACCGGTGGCTGCCGATACGATCAATTTGACTTTGCGATCGTAGAATTCATCGATCAGGGCAATAAATCTTCTGCCCGGATTGTCCTGCTCGTGTGTTAGCTGCGGTATGTCGGAAATGATGACGGTGGGATACCAGCGCGCGATCTCGATGTAGTCCTCCTGGCTGCGCGGGCCATCGCAGATTTCCAAAAAATCGAACCAGGCGACGCCTTTAGCACAACGCCTGGTACGAACATCGCGGCCAAGAATCTGCAAAGTGTGATTTTCAATTTTTTCTGCTGATGCAATCTCGTCGAAGTAATGTCGCAGCTTCACATTCGCGTCATCCCCGGCTGGCATCAGGTAGGTGCCTGCCTGCTGCAAAAGCTGCAGACGATAATCGGTGCCGCTATCGAGTTCTGTGACTTTAGTGTATTGCTCAAGTAGTTCGATCGCCGGCAGGAAGCGTTCCCTTTGCAAGCCACCGTTATACAGGTCCGCAGGTTTTGAATTCGAGGTTGCAACCAGGGTCACGCCACGCCGGAACAAACCGTCGAGTAATTTCCCCAGAAGCATCGCATCAGCTATATCGCTGACATAAAACTCATCGAAACAAAGTACGCGTACATTGGCTGCGATATCAGCTGCAATTTGCTCAAGTGGGTCTTCAATGTCACCCAGCAAACGGAGTCGTGCATGAATGTCGCTCATCATGCGATGAAAATGGATGCGTTTTTTTTCCTCGATGGCAAGAGAAGTGAAAAACAGGTCCATCAGCAAGGTTTTGCCGCGGCCAACGCCGCCCCAGAGATAGATGCCGCGGGTTCCGGCGTGATCCGGTGATCCCGGTAACCAGCTACGCAGCCGTCTCGCGAATGAATTCTGCTGCAGAATCTGCTGCTGCAATTGCTGTAGGCGCCCGATAACACGAACTTGTGCGGCATCGGCTTGCAGCCCGTGTGCTTGCACCGCCGCCGCGTAGGCATCCTTAATCGTCATTTGCTCTCCACATCCAGTGTGGCAGGGTACAACGGCTTTGAATTTCGTGAAACCTGCAGGCAGTGCTTTGCTAGAATGTCGGTCCATTCTGGGTATGGTGTTATTGATGTCGCAAGAGACCGAACGGGAATCGATGGAATTTGATGTCGTCATTGTTGGCGGCGGACCCGCTGGCTTGTCAGCCGCGTGTCGTCTCGCGCAGCTCGCAGAGGCTGATGGCAAGGAGTTATCGGTTGTCGTCGTTGAAAAAGGTTCCGAAATTGGCGCGCATATTTTGTCAGGTAATGTCTTCGAACCGCATGCACTGGATGAGCTTTATCCCGACTGGAAAGAGCAGGGTGCGCCCGTCAAAACGAAGGTCACGGGCGATCGCATTCATTACCTGACGGGTGTCAGGAATTCGATTCGTGTGCCCGGCATGTTTGTGCCGCTGCCAATGCATAACAAGGGCAACTACATCATCAGCCTCGGCAGACTGTGTCAGTGGCTCGGCGAAAAGGCGGAGGCAGCGGGCATTAGTGTTTTCCCCGGATTTGCTGCAGCAGAAGTCCTCTTTGACGATGATGGCCGGGTCAGGGGCGTCGCTACCAGTGATGTGGGAGTGGGCAAGGATGGCCAGCAAAAGGCCAGCTATCAGCCTGGCTACGAGTTGCTTGGCAAGTACACAATTTTTGCCGAGGGCTGTCGTGGCAACCTTGGCGAAACGCTGATGGAACATTTCGATCTCAGGAAAGACGCAGATCCGCAGCACTATGGAATCGGGCTGAAAGAAATCTGGGAGATCGACTCACAAAAACATGAAGAAGGCATCGTCGTACATACGCTGGGCTGGCCACTGGACAATAAGACCGAAGGTGGTGGCTTTCTTTATCATGCCGCCAACAACCAGGTGTTTGCGGGATTCATCATTGCATTGAACTATGAGAATCCGCACCTCTCACCATTTCATGAGTTCCAGCGTTGGAAGCAACATCCGAAAATTCGTCAATACCTGGAAGGCGGCAAACGCATTTCCTATGGTGCCCGCGCGGTTAACAAGGGCGGCCTGCAATCATTGCCAAAACTCAGTTTTCCCGGCGGGGTGCTGGTTGGTTGTGACGCAGGTTTCCTGAATGGCGCAAAAATCAAGGGTTCACACATCGCGATCAAAACCGGCATGCTGGCGGCGGAAAATATTTATGCAGCGCTGGATGATGATGGAAATGAGACGAACACGACATCGTTCGACGACGCGGTGAATCAATCCTGGGTGCATGATGAATTATATCGAGCGCGAAATTTTGGCCCGGCGCTACACAAGTTAGGCACTTTTTTCGGTGCCGCTTTTGCCTTTATTGATCAGAATATTTTCCGTGGCAAGCTGCCGATCACGCTACGCAACCAGGATGCTGATAATGACTCGCTGAAAAAAGCGAGCGATGCACCGGTGATCGATTATGAGAAACCGGATGGCGTCATCAGCTTTGACCGGCTTTCATCGGTCTTTCTCTCCAGTACCAATCACGAGGAGGATCAGCCATCACATCTCACGCTCAGGGACCCATCGATCCCGGTGTCTTACAACCTGCCCGAATTCGATGAACCAGCACAGCGTTATTGCCCGGCCGGTGTTTATGAGATTGTAATGGAGAATGACCAGCCGGTATTTCAAATTAATGCGCAAAATTGTGTGCACTGCAAAACCTGCGACATAAAAGATCCGAAACAGAATATTGTCTGGACCGTACCGGAAGGCGGCGGTGGGCCGAATTATTCGGGAATGTGACTGTAAAATTTAGCGCTTTACGCGCGAAACCGGGAGGTTTGCGGTGAGTTTTGGGATTTATTTCAAACGAATGTTCAGTGTCATTCTGTCATCGACGCTGGCTCTTGGTTTGTTGGTCGGAATAGTTCTTCTGGTATTTGGCGGTTTCACCATGAACCTGGAAGGAGATATTGAAATCGGAAGATTCGATGGTCTTTGGCTGGTATTCGGCCTGCCGATATTGTCGGCCCTGGTTTTCGTCATTTTGTCGCCACTGTCATTCCTGTTATCCCGATTGATATCAAGTCAGCACCACGACTAATACTCAATCACTTTTTTTCGCGAAATACCACTGACGTCGTTATATCGCGAGCCGCCGCGTTGATGCTGTGAATTGACCAGACTCTGGCGTCAATTGACAAGATGCATTGCACTGCCTTCGCCATCATGCAGGTCATCAAATTTACACAGGTGTCTCTGCAATGAAGATCTTGCTTCTGATTGTTTTCCTGTCCGTATTTACCGGCTGCGCCAGCAGTCAGCCGTCTTCGTGTTCTTCGCACAATCCCGAAGTATGTGTTCTGGAAGAGCAGGTTGCATCAATCAAGCGGCAGCAAGAGCAGCAGCCTTAACTCTCACCTTATGTCTTTGCAAAGGCTACAAGGAGCGACAATGAATATTCCTATTTCTGTCGGTGAATGCGAGCAAATCGGTCGCTTTCACTATTTGCTCGCCAGCGGCCATTACAACGGCGACGGGCAAATGTCGGCACTCGAGAAAAAAGATTTCTTTATCGACGCAAGGCACTGGTTCGAGCGCGCCTATATTTATGGCGGGAGCGAATTCAGCCGGAGATACACAAAAATCTGCGAAGAGCATATCGCAG
>CAYOHF010000008.1:0-52348 GCA_964403695.1 uncultured Woeseiaceae bacterium
GTAGTTGAAGTGTTCATCCTGTTGATTGACAGTGCCGCGGTTTCCCGCTTTACCAATATGCAGGTCAAGGTAGAGATCCTGCCCTGATGTTTGGTTCGATACCGCTAGGCTGGCTACAACTTAAAGCCCAGAAACTTCGGCTTGTCGCCGCGATAATGGGCATTGCATTCGCTGTAATATTAATTTTCGTGCAGCTCGAATTCCGTGAGGCGCTGTTTGTCAGCGCGGTGCGTTATCACACGGCAATGGATTACGACCTGGCCATGTTGAGTCCCAAGACAGATTTCATGGTTTCCTCCAAGCAGTTTCCCCGGGGCCGACTCTACCAAACGCTTGGCTTTGATGGGGTCGAGTCGGCTACCGCGGTCTATATGCGCCTGGTTAGCTGGCGAAATCCGGTTGACCCGTCGAATGCGCGCAACATCCTGGCCATTGGTTTCGATCCTTCCGAACCGGGATTCGGACGCTTGCTCAGCGCGGAGAAAATAGAAGCCATCAAAATTCCGGACCAGGTTATTTTTGACCGGCGCGGCCGTGACGAATACGGACCGGTCCGGGAGTTACTGGATGCAGGCCAGCCGGTGAGCGCCGAGATCAACGATCGCCGCGTTACCATCGCCGGCATGTACGAGGTGGGTACGTCATTTGGCCTTGACGGTGGGGTCATCACTTCCGACCTCAATTTTCTGCGGCTGTTGCCTACCCGAGAAAAATCGGCCATCGATTTTGGTTTAATCAAACTGGAACCGGGTCAGGATGCTGTGGAAGTACAGGCGCGGATTCGGCAGGCGATTCCGATGGATGTACGCCTGCTCACCCGGCAGGAGTTTATGAACCTGGAAATCCAGTACTGGAACAAGACCACGCCCATCGGCTATATCTTCGCATTTGGGGCCGTGATGGGCCTGATTGTCGGGCTAATTATTGTCTACCAGATACTGTTTGCCGATGTGCAGGATCATATGAAGGAGTACGCAACGCTCAAAGCCATGGGTTACACCCATGGCTACCTGCGTAATGTGGTGCTGCAGGAGGCGGTCATACTGGCCGTACTCGGTTTTCTCCCGGGAATGGGAATAGCTCACCTCGTGTTTACCAAGGGTGCCGACGCGACGCGCCTGCCACTGGAAATGAGCATGCAGAGTGCGCTCGGGGTATTCGCGCTAACATTAGCGATGTGCGCTGGCTCGGGGATGATGGCCCTGCGCAATCTTCGGGCCGCGGATCCCGCAGCGGTGTTTTAATGGATGCCGGTGTCCGAATCGCTCTCGAAGATGTGTCGTACTCATTCGGCAAAGGCGCTCTGCAGAAGCAGGTTCTGTTCGATATCGGTACCCAGATCAAGGGCGGTGAAATTATCATATTGACCGGGCCTTCCGGTTCGGGGAAAACCACCCTGCTCACCCTCATCGGTGCACTGCGGTCAGCGCAGAAAGGCAGCGTCAAAGTGTTGGGCCAGGAGCTTCTAAGCGCCAGAGAAAAGGCTCTGATCAAGGTACGCCGGCAAATTGGCTATATTTTCCAGTCCCACAACCTGCTCGACAGCCTCACTATTAGCCAGAACGTGCAAATGGCGTTGCAACTCAACGGCGTCAAGGATCGGGACGACAAGAATCGCATTGCCACGGTGTTGCAGAGAGTCGGATTGGCGGAGCACGAACACAAGTACCCGCGGGAATTGTCAGGAGGGCAGAAGCAACGTGCCGGTATCGCCCGGGCTTTGGTGAATCGTCCGCAGATAGTGCTGGCCGACGAGCCCACGGCATCGCTGGACAAGCAATCAGGTCGCAACGTGGTTGAGCTTATTCAGGACCTGGCGCGCGAGGACGGCTCGGCGGTTATCCTGGTGACCCATGACAATCGCATTCTTGATGTCGCGGACCGCATCTTGCATCTCGAAGATGGTCATATGAAGTCATTGAGTGAGGTAGTTTCCGAGGGCGCTAGCCGGATGCTGAACCTGCTGGAAAAACATGATCCAAACTCGGCAAACTACCTGGCCACATTTTCCTTCGCCCTGGCTCGAATCGCCTACGCTGATGGTGAAGTCACCGACAGCGAACGAGACGAGATGCGTCGCATATTGCACGAGGTGGCAAAGCTGGAGGCTGCCGAGGTTGAATTCATCATGGAAATGTCGATGATGCAGAAGCGCGCCATGTCCGGAATGGATAATCGCATCATGAATCCGGCTTTCGACAATAATCGCGCTGAGCATTTCCTTAATTCGATGTATGCCATTGCGCAAGCTGACGGGATTTCATCCAGCAAAGAGCTCGTTGAAATAGAGGCGATCGCCGCGGAATTTGGTCTGACACCCAATGGAAATTCGGAGCCCGGCTGAGGGGCGCTTGTTACTTATCAACGACGAGACAATTGATCGCTTTACTGGCACGAATCCGTCGAACCACCGACACGCGGTTTCTTAAGCAAATCGCACTGCAAAACTGCTTTGTCTTTTGCGACAAGGACCACTCGAGAGCCGACCGAAAAGAACTCGAATTAGGGGCCAGAGTAAAAATCCTGGAGTTTTTGCTCTGACCCTGTTTTGTGCTTTTTCCGCGCGACAAGGGACGCCTAAAAAGCTTCGCCAACCGAGAGGAGAACCGCGTCACTATCTACAGATCGGGCGTAGTCGACGCGAATATTGATCCGCTTCGCCGGCAACACCGAAAAACGCACGCCGACACCATAGCTTGGGATGGATTCGTTTTCACGAATGCCGTTATATGAGCTACCTACGTATCCAGCGCCTGCAAAGGCAACCGCTCCCCAGCGTTTGCTCAGGTGCCAGCGAGCCTCAGCCTGACCCGAGGTGGTCACTTTGCCCATGTAATCGGTCGCCGCAAAACCTCGCAGCTTGAGCCTGCAAGCGTCCCATAAAGGGGTTGTGCCAGCGCGTTTACAACTCTGCAACTCCCAGGCAAGGACCAATGAGTCCGATAGCTTGTGATAAGACCGAAAGGAAGCGCTATATGACTGATAGGTACGGTCACTACCAATCGCTTCGTCATTGAACAGAGCGTTGATGGTTAGGTGTTGGCCAGTGTAGGCATTCGTTGGCATATCACGCGTGTCATACTCGCCATAGAATCCCCCACCTACAGAACGCAATTGGGATTCCACGTCGAGATCAAGTTCCTCATCCGGATCCAGTATCTCAATAGTCTGATCAGCATCCACGTACCGTGTAAGAACGCCGCCATACCAGTTTCCCTTGATCTTCCTTGCAAGCTTCAAAAAAAAGACCTGGCCTTCTAAATGCCAATCGACATTACTTCCGCTGGTTGATTCCTCCGGTGTAAGCAGGGAGAGCCTGAGATCGGCCGCCACCAAACCACCGGTAAACCGCCATTTACCTCTCCAGTAATTTTGCTGCACGATCCCGAGCGCCTTGCTGTCATTGCTCGAATACATAGCGCCTATTGCGGTGAGTGATGCGGGCTCCACTTTTTTCTCTTCTTCGGACTGCGGATAAAAGTAGGCTGCGCCTGCAACCAGACCTTCGTTAAGCGTTGGGTTTGAGAATGGGATTGGCACGGCAACAAAATTGCCCTTTTGTGCCTTTAACCTTGATTCATCGTCACGTATGTCCGGTGCGACTCCGGGGCGAGTGTCCTTTTGCGGGTCAACCGCCGTTACCCCATCCGCCCTTTCGTCGTCTTCTACCTCATCCGCTATTGCCGCTAATGAAGTGATAAGGATTAGAAAAACAAGGGTGACGATTCGCATTGACGTGACTATCCAATTGGAGGCGCTGTGCCACACGGAATATACTGTCGTACTCGACAGATAATTTACAGATTGTTCTGGACACATGGTTAACACCGTATACCGGACAAAGCGTTGACTATGTGCCCGGAATACACCTGAAGAGAGTGGTGGCCAGGGGCGGAATCGAACCACCGACACGCGGATTTTCAGTCCGCTGCTCTACCAACTGAGCTACCTGGCCTACATTGGGCTTAAACCTCACACATCGGCTTGAATCAGCGCGGCATTCTGGCTCGCAATCGTGCTACCTGGCCGGCAGCTCACCTTGGTGAAGAGCGGGGTATTAGACAGATGTTGTTGATTCCCGTCAAGATAAATGCCGGATTTCACCTGATTCGAGTGGCTGGTTGATCCGCTAAAAGCTGGGTGGGGCTCACTGCTGTCCCATAAAGTCGGGTTTCCTGGCGGTGAGCTGAGGAGTTGGCGCGGTGTTGCGGTTCTTTTGCGGATTTGGGGCATCGCCCACTGGGCGGACGATTCTCTTGGCCTGGTACACCGACAAACGCCAGTTTCCAAATTTCCGCTATTCTGATGTGACCTGTACATTACTGTATTGAATACGACGTTTACTCGCATCTCTTAGAAGCAATGAAGGACAACCGTTGACTGGCACAAAGTATCCGCACCTGTTCGCACCGCTTGATCTCGGTTTTACGACATTGAAAAACCGGGTGCTTATGGGCTCCATGCACACCGGGCTCGAAGACGGCAACAAGCATAATCGTTTGGCTGCCTATTTTGCCGAGCGAGCGCGGGGCGGGGTCGGCCTGATCATCACAGGCGGCTACGCACCCAACCGGGCCGGCTGGGTGAAGCCCTTTGCCGGCAAACTCACAACCTCCGGCGAAGCAGCGAAGCATCAGGAAGTTACCCGGGCAGTGCATGCTGAGGGCGGGAAAATTGCGCTACAAATATTGCATGCGGGCCGCTACGCCTATCATCCGTTTTCTGTGGCGCCATCGCGTATTCGCTCGCCAATAACGCCATTTACACCACGGGCCTTGTCGTCCTCAGGCGTCGAAAAACAAATACGGGCTTTTGTTCGATGCGCGCAGCTGGCACGCGATGCCGGTTATGACGGCGTCGAGATTATGGGTTCCGAAGGCTATTTTATTAACGAGTTTTTAGTAACTCACACCAATCAACGCACGGACCAATGGGGCGGTGACTATTCACAGCGCATGCGCTTGCCAGTCGAAATCACAGAGCGATCCCGGGAAGCTGTCGGCACGGATTTCATCATCATCTACCGCCTGTCTATGATCGACCTGATTCCGCAAGGCAACAGCTGGCAAGAGACAGTTACCCTGGCAAAGGCGATCGAAGGCGCCGGAGCCAGCATAATCAACACGGGAATTGGCTGGCACGAGGCACGCGTGCCAACGATCGCCACGTCGGTGCCACGCGGCGCCTTCACCTGGGTGACCAGGAAGATGAAACGTGAAGTCAGCATTCCTCTGGTGACCTCCAATCGCATCAATCTGCCAGCAACAGCCGAGCAGATACTGGCTGAGGGTTGTGCTGACATCGTGTCTCTGGCTCGACCGCTGTTAGCCGATGCGGAGTTCGTCAAGAAGGCGCGCGACGGGCGGGCCGATGAAATCAATGTCTGCATCGCCTGCAATCAGGCCTGTCTGGATCACACATTCGCGAACAAGATGAGCAGTTGCCTGGTAAATCCGCGCGCTTGTCACGAGACAGAACTGAACTACGCTGCGACAAAATTACGACGCCATTATGTCGTTGTAGGGTCAGGACCTGCCGGCATCTCCGCCGCCCTGGTGCTGGCCGAGCGTGGTCACGATGTCGATCTGTACGAGGCAGAAGCGCAGATCGGTGGCCAATTGAACATGGCTAAAGTAATTCCGGGCAAGGAGGAATTTCACGAGATGCTGCGCTACTTCAATCGGCAGGTTGAATTGAAGGGCGTTCGCGTGCATCTGAATAAGCGTATTGAAGCCGGTGAGCTGCTGGCCAGCGGCTGCGACGGCGTCATTATCGCAACCGGTGTCACACCACGGGACACACGGATCGAAGGACAGGAACACCCGAAAGTACTTAGCTATGTCGATGTTCTGCGTAAGCAGGTAGCGGTTGGCAAGAGAGTCGCCATTATCGGAGCCGGTGGAATCGGCTTTGACGTCGCAGAGTTTCTCGTACAGGACAATCATTCACCAACACTGCACCTCGATGAATGGCTTGCCGAATGGGGTATTGTCGATCCTGCCCAGGCGAGAGGGGGCCTCGCCCCCGGCCGACCTCAGCCACCGAGCCGCGAAGTAACGCTACTGCAACGCAAAGCCGGCAAACTCGGCGCAAATCTGGGCAAGACGACTGGCTGGATCCACCGTGCGACGCTAAAGATGAAGAACGTGCAGATGATCGCTGACGTCAATTACGAACGTATCGGCGACGAAGGGCTCCTCATTACCTACGGCAAAAATCACGAACATCCTGCCTGGCTGGACGTCGACAATATCGTTATCTGTGCCGGGCAAATGCCGCTGCAGGAATTGCAGGAACCGCTGCAGGCTGCCGGTTTACCGAGCCACGTAATTGGCGGCGCCGAAGTGGCGACGGAGCTGGATGCAAAACGCGCGATCGACCAGGGCAGTCGCCTCGCTGCGCGGCTTTAGCGAATTATCCCGCAGCAATGCGGTGTGCGTCGCGGACTCATAAATATTGATGCGTCCACCTGACTGAATGATCCAGGCTCGGCGCAGTATTGTCGCGCGCTCCAGGTCATTATCGGCTTCCAAACTCAGCGACGAATTCGCATCTTATGAGTCCAGTCAAAAAAGCCGGGCAATTGCCCGGCTTAATCTCAACCTGTTAAGAACGCAA
This sequence comes from uncultured Woeseiaceae bacterium, assembly GCA_964403695.1. Taxonomy (GTDB): domain Bacteria; phylum Pseudomonadota; class Gammaproteobacteria; order Steroidobacterales; family Woeseiaceae; genus SZUA-117. Next base: position 6,619 of record CAYOHF010000008.1, read on the forward strand.
CCAGGTCAGGCTGCTTTCACGGCATCGTCCGCTGACAGATAATTATAACCGAGCTCGTCCGCCACTGCTTCGTGGTTCACGTGGCCAGCGTGTACGTTGAGTCCCTGCGCCAGGTGGTGATCGCGACTCAGCGCTTCGCGCCAACCGAAATTGGCCAGGTCCTTGACGAATGGTAACGTCACGTTGGTAAGAGCGAACGTCGATGTTCGCGGCACAGCGCCCGGCATGTTGGTTACGCAGTAATGCACAACATCATCGACAACGTAGGTTGGTTCCGCATGTGTGGTTGGTCGGCTGGTTTCGAAGCAGCCACCCTGGTCAATTGATATGTCGACCAATACAGAGCCGGCTTTCATTTGCCTGACGTGCTCCGCTGATACCAGCTTAGGTGCTGCCGCGCCGGCGATAAGAACTGCGCCGACGATCAGATCCGAATCCTTTGTCAGGACGTCCATGGCATGTTTTGTGGAATATTCTGTACGTACCCGGCCGCCATAAATATCATTGATTTCGCGCAGGCGTGGTACTGATCGATCCAGAATGGTTACCTGTGCGCCGAGGCCTACCGCCATTTCAGCAGCATTGGTGCCGGCGACTCCACCACCGACGACCAGAACTTTTCCGGGCGCAACGCCCGGCACACCGCCGAGGAGAACGCCACAACCACCATTTGCTTTCTGCAATGCATAGGCACCGGCCTGAATTGACAGGCGTCCGGCAACTTCGCTCATCGGCGTTAGCAAAGGCAATGAACCATCTTTGGCAGTCACGGTTTCATACGCGATTGCGGTCGCGCCGGATTTAACCAGTGCTTCGGCCTGGGCCGGGTCAGCTGCCAGGTGCAGATAGGTGAACAGCACCTGCTCCGGGCGCAGCATGCTGCACTCTTCCAGCTGCGGCTCTTTAACTTTGATTATTAGCTCAGCTTCCGCAAAAACCTCTTTGGCCGTGCTGACGACTTTGGCGCCGGCGGCTTCGTAATCAGCATCTGTCATGCCAATGCCAGCACCGGCATTGGTCTCAACAATAACTTCATGACCATCATGCACCAGCTCGCGAACACCCGCCGGCACCATGCCGACACGATATTCCAGAATCTTTATTTCCTTAGGTACCCCTACTTTCATCTTATTGTCCTCATAGACGGTATGCCGTGAAATTATTCCGCAGAATACCCTGCACTTCACGCAATCTGCTTGCTGTTTAGGTGCTATTTTTACCATATTGTGGCATATTCCATCACTTAATGACCCTTACTTCGCAGATTATGCCGTGCAACTGGATAAGTTCGATAGAGCAATACTGACAGCGCTACAGCGCGATGGTCGAATCAGTAACGTGCAGCTCGCAGGCCTGGTGAATCTGTCCGAGTCCGCCTGCTTGCGTCGCGTCCGTGCACTCGAGGAGTCCGGCCTGATTGAGCGTTATGCAGCGCTGCTCGAGCAGAAAAAAGCGGGGCTTTCAGGCACGGTGTTTGTGCATATAGCGCTGCGTCGTGAAGAGCAAAGCGAGCTCGCCGCTTTTGAAGCGGCTGTACAGAGCATTCCCGAAGTGATGGAGTGCTATCTAATGACCGGCGAGTTTGATTACCTGTTACGGGTTGTTATTGCTGACATGGCGGATTTTGAGCGGTTGCATAACGAGTCGTTGACCCGCTTGCCCGGCGTTGCGCGGGTCAATTCGAGCGTTGCGATCAGGACGGTCAGGAAGACCACCGAGTTGCCGTTACAGTAGGCGGTGCAAAATTGCACTTCGGTGTTTTTTGACATTGCAATTCACTGGTCGTACCCTTTTTCACTAACCCCTACCAAGGACATACTGATGGTTTCTGCAGCGGCCGCCGTTACGGTCAACGGCCCCCTGGAAACTCCGAGCTCTCGTTATTTGCGTATCAGGGCAACGACTCCACACCTTTGCCGCCACCTGCAAACAGAGGATTACGTTGTGCAAAGCATGCCCGACGTCAGCCCGGCGAAGTGGCATCTCGCGCATGTTACGTGGTTCTTTGAGCATTTTGTCCTGCTGCCCAATGTGCGTGATTACAAACTATTCAATCCGCACTATGACTACCTGTTTAATTCTTATTATTACTCTGTCGGCAGCATGCATGAGCGGCCGCAGCGTGGGTTGTTGACCCGACCCACGGTACAGGAGGTTTTACAGTACCGTGCACATGTCGACGATGCGATGCAATCGCTGCTGGCCTCCAGTACTTTTGATCCGAAGGTCGCGAACCTGACGACTCTGGGGCTCAATCATGAGCAGCAACACCAGGAGTTGTTACTGACCGACATCAAACACGTGTTCTCCTGCAATCCGCTGCAACCGGCCGTTTATCCGTCGTTGCCGATAGCGGCGCGGCGTGAATTTGTGGAGCACAAGTTTGTTGCTGGTGAGCCCGGCGTGCGGAAAATTGGTGCCGGGACGGGCGATTTTTGTTTTGACAATGAAACGCCGCGACACGAAACGTTCCTGCACCCACACAGCCTCGGTTCGCGTCTTATCAGCAATGCGGAGTACCTCGATTTTATTCGGGACGACGGCTACAACAGGCCGGAACTGTGGCTCTCGGATGGCTGGGCCACCATTAACGAACGTGGCTGGAATCGCCCGTTGTACTGGAACGAGGAATTGACGCATGAATTTACCCTTGGTGGTTCACGTGAGCTCGATCATGACGCTCCCGTGGTTCATGTCAGCTACTACGAAGCCGACGCGTTCGCCCGTTGGGCCGGTGCACGCCTGCCGACGGAAGCCGAATGGGAGGTGGCAGCAACCGCTGCGCCGTTACGCGGCAACTTTATGCAAGCCGGGTTTTTGCATCCGGTTGCGGCAGATAGCAGTCAGTCACAACTGTTTGGTGATGTTTGGGAGTGGACCGCGTCGTCTTATGCAGCGTATCCCGGCTTCAAGCCGCTGGCAGGATCCCTTGGCGAATACAACGGCAAATTCATGTGCAACCAGGTGAGCGTACGCGGTGGCTCCTGCGTCACCTCGGCCGATCACATACGCGCGACGTATCGCAGTTTTTTCTACCCGGATGCCCGCTGGCAGTTTCTCGGTATCCGCCTGGCCAAAGACGGCGCGGGCTGAATGTCGATGTCACAGTTATTGCGAAAACCGGTACAACTGACCGAACAGGACAAAATCGCTGATGACCTGGCGGAAATACTTGACGGGCTTCGCAGACCACACAAAAGCCTGTCTCCCAAGTATTTCTACGATGAGCGTGGATCGCAGCTGTTCGACGAGATATGTGATCTGCCGGAGTACTACCCGACCAATACCGAGCTATCCATCATGCAGCAGCATGTCGGGGACATGGCAAAACGGATCGGACCGCAGGCAAGCCTGATTGAATTTGGTAGCGGCTCGAGCCTGAAAATTCGCATCCTGCTGCAGCATCTTGAGCAGCTTGCGGCCTATGTGCCTGTGGATATTTCCCGGGACCACCTGATCAAGGCAGCCGATGCCATCAGCCAAGATTTTCCAAATATCGAAGTACTTCCTGTTGCGGCCGACTTTACACAACCGTTCGATTTACCCAATCCGCAGGTCATGCCAATACGCAATGTGGTGTATTTCCCGGGATCGACTATCGGAAATTTTTCGCCGGATGCGGCGCACGAATTGCTACAGGTAATGCATCACGAGGCTGGCGAAAATGGTGCGTTGCTGATCGGCATCGACCTGCAAAAGGACGTACAGATCATCGAGCGCGCCTATAACGACAGTGCCGGGGTAACCGCGCAATTCAACCTTAATATTCTGCGACGCATCAACCGCGAGTTCGGCGCCAACTTCGATCTCGATAACTTTCGTCATCGGGCTGCTTACAATCCAGAGTTTGGACGAATCGAAATGCATCTCATCAGCCAGTGCAGGCAGACTGTTCTCCTGGCAGGCGAGCGCATCGAATTTGTTGCGGGCGAGGAATTGCTGACAGAACACTCACACAAATATACCTGCGAAGGCTTTGCCGATCTGGCGGAACGCGCAGGCTTCAAGGTCGACGCAACCTGGACGGACGCAGATCAGATGTTTGCTGTGCAGTTTTGCTTGCGGGACTAGCAGGCTATTGAATCGCGGCGAGACGCCGCTCGCACGGATCCTGCGCTGTGCCTGTGGGAGCGGCATCTTACCGCGATAAACCCTGAGTTCGAAAAACGTCCGCCAATAAGGCGGCCAGCCTGGCACGGTTAGATCTAACCTACCGCAAGCTGTTATTCCGGAACATATTCTTTTGGCTTTTCTGAGCCACCGCTGAAAAAGAACTTTTCCATTTCTGCTGCCAGGAACTGACGGGCCTCGGGTTCGATGGGCGTAAGCCGGTTTTCGTTGATCAGCATTGTCTGATGGCCGAGCCATCTCTGCCAGGCTTCCTTCGAAACGCTGTCGTAAATTCTCTGACCGAGTTCGCCAGGGTACGGCGCATAGTCGAGGCCTTCTGCTTCTTTTTTGAGGATGATGCAATTAACGGTTCGGGACATTTTTTATAACACTTCTGCTTTTAGTTTCTCTATCAGGTCAGATACCGGAGTAGCCATACCAACTACCTGCGGCGACTGGAATTCATACCAGATCTCGTCATCGGTATCTGCCACTCTACTCGATACCCCATCTATGCGCACAACAATCGGTTCGATGTCGAGATCAAAATGGGTGAAGCTATGGCGCACCGTTTGCCACTGCGTCAGGTTCGCAGGTTTTGCATCCAGCTTTTCCTCGCACCAGTTGTCTGCGTTCTCTTCAATTGCGAGTTCGGGCAGGCTCCAGAGACCACCCCAGATGCCGGTTGGTGGACGTCGCTCCAAAAATACGGCGACGCTGGAGTGCAACAAAATCATCTGCGTCTTTTTTAACGGCTTGGCTTTTGCCTCACGCCGACCCGGGAAATCCATCTCTGCGCCGTGTTTATGGGCAGCACAATCGCTGCTTAACGGACAAACGTGGCACTTCGGTTTGCTACGCGTACATACAATTGCACCAAGGTCCATGATCGCCTGCGTGTACGCCGCAACATCTTGCGTCGGCGTATGCTGCGCAGCATGGTGCCAGAGCTCCTTTGCGACCGAGGTTTTTCCAGGCCATCCGGCGACAGCGTGAAACCGCGCCAACACGCGTTTGACGTTACCGTCGAGAATTGGATGCTGCTGCCCACGTGACAAGGCGAGAATCGCTCCGGCTGTTGACGGACCAATGCCAGGTAGGGCAACGACATCGTCAAAGCTACACGGAAAATCGCCACCGTTATCGTCACGAATAATCGTTGCCGCTTTGTGCAGGTTTCTCGCCCTTGCGTAATAGCCAAGTCCTGACCAGTGATGCAAGACATCATCCATATTTGCATTTGCAAGGGCGACGGGGTCAGGGAAGGTTTCCATGAACCGGGCATAATAAGGAATAACCGTGGTCACCTGCGTTTGTTGCAGCATGATCTCGGAAATCCAGACGCGGTACGGTGTAGCGTTTTTTTGCCAGGGCAAATCTTTACGACCATGCAGTTCAAACCAGCGAAGAATTTTTTTCGCAAGTGACTCTGAACTCATTACTGATGCGCTTTGCGAAGCGCTAGCTGTTTGTTCTTCTTGCCGACGGCAAGCGCCTCGATTCGATTGACTGCGTCTACTCCGCCGGATTTAAGGGCTCGCGTGATATAAAACGGGCCGACCAGGGGCGGCACCCAGAACGCAGGCACCATCTCAAATTCATAAATCATCAACGTGCCCTCACCTTCAGTGATGAGCTGCCAGCGTTCCCGGCTGATTTTGAAATCGCTCCGCTCAGGGTCAGAAATAGCGACAATCTCTGCAGTCGGGCTTAACTCCAGGTAGCCATTGCGGATGAAAGACTTGCACCAGACCAACACACAGCCCTCCATGCGCGCATAGAACTGTGGTCTGCCCTTATCATCCGCTTCAACATTGTTCGATTCCACAATGGCGCTGGTAAAGTTTTTGAAGAGATCGAAATCTGTCAATACCCGGTACAAATACTCACGTTCAACCTCGAAATAGACCTCCGAACGCATGCTGTAGAGGCTATCTTCACGATCTACCGTGATGTCACGAAACTCAGCAGCGGGCGCCACTGCTGAAACAGACAGCAACAGCACGCCAAGCAGACAGCAAATCCTGTTTTTTGGGTTCCTGTCCAAAATATTATCGTCCGATGAGATCTTTCAGCAGTTTATTTTTTAACTGCTCTTCAAGACTCTCTTCCTCATCTGTAGCCGCTTCATCCTTCGGCTCCCCGTCACCCTTTAGAATTCGATCAAACAGCCGATTCTTGATCTCGTCCTTTTTGTCCTCGATCGCCTGGTCAACCTGCTGACGCAGAAGAGCCTCGATGTCCGGCTGGATGCTTGGTGCGCTCAATGGCCCGGATATCTTCAGCGGTATGGAGGCTTTGGTGAAATCGGCAAGTTCCGCAGCGCTAACCGTTGAGACGAATTCCGGCTGTTCAATCACGCGTGCCTGGACCGAGTAATTAATTTGTGCCGCTGGGAGATCGACAATGCCGCTGCCCGTGATCTGCAGGAACGGCAGTTCGGCCAGAAGATCATCGTTTTCGAATATACCGTCGGTGACCGTACCGCTGGCTCGCACCGTTGTAAATTCTGTGCGCGCCGGCAATCGTGGCTCCGGCGCAGGCTCTTGCCGGAACATCGCTCGTGCCGCCCGCAGCTCGTGCCAGACGTCGGTGCCTTCCCAGGCGCCATCGACGAGTTCAAACGCCATATTGCCGTCCAGGTCCCGGCGAATTTCTGCAACGCTTTGCCCCCTGCCGCTTAGCACAAAGCTGCCATTTACCAACCCGGTAATGTTGTCCTGGTCGAACATCGATCTCGCGAGTGATGCGAGATTAACGTCAGCTATTTTCTCGTTTACTGAAATAGATGGGATATCGTTAGCTGCATCGATTTGCACGTCACCATTGTAAGTGCCGTCATAGAGCTCCGCTGAAAGCGGATAGAGACGCAATCTGCCATTTGCGGCGTTGAGGCCCAGCTGCAGATTGGTGAACTCCATGCCGGATAACAACGCGCGGTCAATTTTGAAACTGCCACTGGCATTGAGCGCACGAATCATGTCGACCGGAATTTCTATGTCTCCGCCGTCTTCGGCATCTGCTGCAGCGATGCCATCTTCCGCTGGCGCCATGTAACCATCGAGATTAATCGCATCAACATTGAGATCGAATCGCAGCGCACCGCTTTCACTCATCGGTAGTGACAGGCTGCCAACCATCGTTGAGTCATCCAACTCCAGCGTCATTGCCTGCAAAGAAATGTCGCTCTCACCGACGAGCGCTTTCGCATTGAATGAAACACGACTCAGTGCGTTCGGATCTGCGGTTTGCGGCGGGTCGATATCCAGAGCGCGCATCAACTCCTTAAGAGAAAATTCTGCAACCCGCAACTCTGCTCTCGGCTGTACAGCCCCGGCGTACGAAAACGGTTCGATGTCGGCTGACATCGCCATGCCAAGAACTGAAATGTCCATTTCGCCCAGAGCGACGCTCTGCGCTGTCGTATCGACTTGCAAAGCACGTGAATCGAAATTGAATTCGGTCGACTCTTCAGTAATTCCGCGAAGCGTTCCTGAAACGTTCAGCCCTTCGACGGAAAATTGCGTGGCATCTTCTGTCATCGTGATCGTGCTGCGAATCTCGACGTGCCCACCCATCTCGCCCGGTGCCACAGAGAAGTCAAATTCAGCATCAACATCAATCGGTTCGTCACTCGCAATTTCACCAGTGCCGAATGACAGGTTGGTCATCGAGTAGGTGCTGCCAGTCTGCGCATCTGCATATGAAACGTTCGCATCAGAGACAAGTATGCTGGCGACGTCGACTTCAGTTGGCTCACCGTAAGTATCCACCTCGCCGGTGTCGGCGGTTGATTCCGCAGCGGAGAGGTCATCCCAGTTGGTGCTGCCATCAGCCGCAACTTCGAGATTCACCATTAAGCCATCGAGTGTCGCCGTGCCAACTGTGGTTTCCTGCTGCAGTATCAGCGGTAGCATGCGCACGCTAAGGCGTGCCGAATCAAAACTCAGGAAGGGCTTGTCACTGAACCCGTCGGCGTTACCAAGCTCCGCTCGGCCAACTTCGATAGCCAACCAGGGAAAAACGCTGAGCGACAGGTCACCCTCAATCACAAGGTCTCTACCGGTTGCCTCTTTGACGCTGTCAGAAATTTCCTGCCGAAAGTCGTTCGGGTCAAAGAATATAAACAGAGCGACCGAGGCGACGATGCCAAAGCCGATCACCCCTGCCACCAGTAACAGGAGTATTTTTACCAAACGAGCCATTTTTATTACCCTTCGCGATGTGTGTGTGCCCGGACACTGTCGTACCCAACGACATTATGTCCAGCCGAAATGATAGCAAAGAGAGGTCGACAGGAGTGTGACATGCATTGGATATCGGCTCCCAAATGCGAGCCGGCACGCATGAAATACTCTGGCTAACTGCAGCTGAACCGGTCCGCGTTATCAGCCCTGCAGCGATCGGGAAGCTCTTTGCGCCAAAGCTTTGTGACACCATATTCCCGCATGAGTTCGAGAAACCTCGGGTCACGGCGCAGTATTCCGGCTTCCGGTGTCCACAATAGCTGCAGAGGAAAATAGCCAGTTTCGTCGAACCACTGCTGCAGGTAGGTAAACGCTTTGTCTGGCTCCCCGGCAGTAGCTGCCACCCAAATCGCCCATGGACCTATTCTCCACTCGCTCTCGTCAATCATGGCCACTTTCGCCGCCGCGGCCAGACTGTCTGCACCGGGTAGTGCCGCCGCCAATGACGATAGTGCGTTGTCCTCGATCACCGGCCCGTGTGTCATATCCAGCGCTGCACCTGCTGCCTCGAATCGCGCCAGCCGCGCCAGGCAAATTCCCTCGAGGGCACTCACAATATTGGAAAATCCCAGCTCGCGGGCCGTGCCGGCATGCGCCGCGCACGACTCGTTATCACCAAGCACCATTGCGGCAGTTGCCGCTGCCGCTTGCGTCAAAGGATTGTCGTCGTCCAGTTCCAGCGCACGCTCAGCCTGCACTTTGCCCTGGGCCAGCTTGCCGGTCGCGATGAGAAATCCGGAATACCAGACACGAGTCGTGACATCGTTCGGATCCATGGACGTTGCGGCAAAATAGCCAAACTCGGCACGCGACCACTCGCCTTTAAACTGTGCAAGCCACGCACGCACTGCGTGCGCCTCAGCAAGTTCCGGCGAAAGAACAAGCGCTCTTTGTGCTGCTTCCTCTGCCATCGCATGTAGTTCTTCTATCGGTTCGTCGGAATAACTCGGCAAGCTTAGATAAGCGACCGCCATTGCCGCCCAGGCCGGTGCGAACGCCGGGTCGCGCGATACTGCACGTTGAAAGTAGTCGACACTCTCACGAACTGCCCCGACACGTCGCTGGTTCAGAAGCTGACGACCACGCAAATACGCATCGTAGGCGGCGGAGTCTGCCGTCGGCGCAACCCAGTTCACCTGATCGGTGCCAAGTTTGATGCGTAAGTTATCGACGATCGCTTTGGCAATCTCGGACTGCACCACAAAAATATCCTTGAGATCGCGGTCAAAATTTTCCGACCACAAATGATAGCCGCTGGACGCATCTATAAGCTGCGCTGTGATGCGGACCCGGTCGCTGTCGCCGGACCAGCGAACGCTGCCCTCCAGCACCGTCTCAACACCGAGTTTGTCGCCAATCGTCCGTATATCGTCATTGCTGTCACGCAGTGCGAACGATGACGTGCGCGCAGCAACGTTCAGACCTTCAACCTGGGCAAGTAAATTCAGGATTTCTTCTGAGACGCCATCGCTGAAGTAGTCTTTGCTGGCATCACTGGAAAGATTTTCGAATGGCAGAACCGCAATCGAATTGCGGGGGATAGATTGCAGCGCGCGTGTCTGGCCAAAATAGAACAATGCGTAGCCAAAGAGGAGCATTGCGAGAATGAGCAGTAATATATGGAACAACACGCCCGGTCGATCGTCGGCATCTGCCGTGCCATCAACTTCTTTAGTTCGCCTTATTCCGCTTGGTCCGACGTCGTAAATCCAGGCCAGGATCATCGCGACGGGAAACACGGCGATCAGGGTGATGACGATGCCGGTGACAAACTTCTCCGGCACCTGCAACAGCGGCAGTACAGTGGCGGAAACCTCTGTGGCAATCCATGCACCGACCGCGTACAGACCTGCTACGCGGATTACACGGCGACGCCGAAGTTCTGAAAAAAATCGCATCATTGAAGTTTACTCTCTGACGCGTGGTTTTGGGCGGTCGATGCTCTGAGATCATCCGTGGGAGCAGCATCGTGCCGCGATTTTCGAGAATCGCGGCGTTTCCGCTCTTTCGCCCGTCTCAATTCCGCAGCCAGTTGCAAAAATACAGGCTGCCGCTCCTACAGCTAGTCGTTACAGAGGCGAACATCTCCGTTCAGTGTCTGGATCGTTACCCTGCCGCTGCCACCACCCTCTTCGAATATAAGTTCTCGCCCGGGAGTGTAACGGCTCGTGCGTTCCGGTTCCGGGCCGAAACAATTGCGAATCTCGCCGTTAAAGGTCTCTATATCAAAGCGGGCTGAAACATCGCCGTCAAACTTTATATCAACTTCACCGTTGATTGTTTCAACATCTAACCGTCCATCGTTCAGGAGCTCAGCGTGAAAAACTATTTCACCATTAACAGAGTGTGCCGATGCCCGTTTGAAGGATCCATTCACGATTTCCATATCTCCACTGACGGTTTCAGCTTCGATCTCGCCAGCCAGGCTGTCCGCTTCGATATCTCCGCTAACGGAATTGAGCCTGGAGCGCATTGGTTTTCTGTCTCCCACAATAACCACGTCTCCGCTGACCGAACTGACATCAATATCTTCTGCGTGTGCATCGGTCTCGATATCTCCGCTGACTGATTCCAGTTCCTGCTCACCTTCGACATCATTTACTTCGATATCAGCACTGACTGTATTGATCTCTAATGCACTGGCCTGAGGTACCTTTACAATCAGATCAGAAGCGGTTCGACGTCCATGATTGCGCGGCACTTTGACCTTGATGAGAATCTCACTACCATCCCTTTCGAAAATCAGTTCATCAACGTCACTACCAAGCTCGCCAGTAACTTCCACCTGCTTTCTTGACCAACCCTGTACCTCGACCGAGCCCGCGACATTGGAGATCGCTACTATGCCATCTGCTGCTGCGTCCATCGTTTCGTTGATGTCCTCAGCGGCAAATGCAGCGACGCTCAGCAGACTCGATAATGTCAGCAATAATTTTGGTGATAATGTGTTCATCATTTATCTCTCTCGTTTTCCTTCCCGATGCCGGCAGCCAGTATCTAAATGTCTTCTCTGCGCATCGCAGTCTGATTAATGCCATTCACTTGTTTCATCAGTGTCAGCTCTTCCCGATACGTGCTCAGCAATAATTCCTGCAGCAGTACGTTATCCGGATCTTCCGCCAGCGCCACGTTGATGTCCGCGATCGCCGTGCGAATCGCTTTGATATTAGTCTCCACTGCTTCTCTTACTTCCGGAGCCAGGTGGTCCAATTCGTCATCAAGCCTGCCCGCCAGGTCTCTTTGTGCATCCAGATAAGCCGGACCCAGGTTGTACTGGCTGCCAAAACTGCCCGATACCGATTCAAAAACCAGCGTCGGTCCAGCCGCGACTGGTGATGTCAAGTTAGCGCTGTCCGTTACGGCCAGGTAAGTCACACCGGAAGAACCGCCAACCAGGAGCAAAACCGCTGCTGCCTGTGCCCAGACCGTATTCCACGCGGTGCGCGCCGGTCGCGCCGGTGTGGAAATTGCCTGCTCAATGCCCGGCCACAAATCACGTTCCGGTTTAACTTCCGGAGCAAGCCCTGCTGCAGCGGCCATGAGTTTGTCGTCGAAATTTTTGTCATCTATATCGTTCATGTGCTTTCCGTCTTCAGTTGTTGCGAGAGCAATCTCCGTGCGCGATGGAACTGCGCTTTGCTCGTGCCCTCCGCGATGCCAAGCATGCCGCTCGTTTCACCGTGGCTGTATCCGTAAACTGCGTGAAGTACAAAAACATGTCGTGCTCCACTTGGTAATTCGTTGATCGCCAGCTCCACGTCCCGCAGGCCACCATTATCTCCTATCGACTCCGGTACCGATGACACCTCGGCCACCGCCCGGATCCGGTCCTGTTCGCGACGCGATTTGCGCATCCGGCCAAGGACCGTGTTGACCGCAACCCGGTGCATCCAGGTCCCAAAAGCGCTCTCGCCGCGAAACTTGTCCAACTTGGTCCATGCCTGGATGAATGCGTCCTGGGCGCAGTCCTCTGCCTCACTGGCATTGCCGGTCATGCGCAGGCAAAGCCCGTACACCTTATCGACGTGTAGCCGGTACAACACCTCAAATGCAGCAGTATCCTGAGCCTGGGCCTTGCGGACCCAGTGGTGCTCGTCGTCAGCGATATCTACTGTCACCGGCACTGCCTCACGGTGTTTTTCCGCGATATTTACCGTCAAGAGCGCATCCAATGGCCAAATCTCCCCTTGCTTTGATAGTTTGATGTCTCATGGCTCTCAATGGTTTAAATCCGGGGCCGACAAAACGGGCAAATGCTTGATTTCCGGCTGAGTTTCGCCGTGATTCTGGTATTATGCGTCAAGCTCGATCTGGCGTTGCTTCAATCGATGTACCACTCTAAATAAGAATAACTATGGCACACAGAGACACTTACCCGCTATTCGATAGCGAGCAGCCAATTGCGGGCCGATTGCAAACCCGGGCAGCGCTCGCCTGATGGCAGGCCGCTCGATTCTGTACCTTGGCTGCAGTGAACTTGCCGCCGATTTCTGCGCCAACATCAAGAGCTCCGCTTCGTGCGGGCAGCTCACACAATCCAATGATCTGTCGATACCCGATGATGCGCCAGACAAGATTGATGTGATTATGTTCGAGGTTGGCCCTGGCATCGCTCAATCCGGGCAATCGCTGGCTGCACTAATGAATACCTTTTCTGGTTATCCGCTCATTGCTGTGACCAGCAAGACGCACGAGCATCGTGGCATTGCAGCGGTTCGCGCCGGGGCGCAGGGCAATGTTTGCGCTGATACGATCACCGAACAGGAACTGGAGGTGGTGATTGACCACGCCGCCCAGCGACACCGGCTTTTGATGCGGCTATCGGAGACCGACAGCACCGTATTGTCAATATTGAAAAGCATTAATGACGGCGTGATTGTGGTTGATCGCCACGGACACGTGCTCGACATAAATCCTGCCGCTCGTTCCATTCTGGATCTCTCACCACGGCAACAAACAGATGCTGACTGGGCCAGGGCATTTTGCAGTATTGCTGCAGATGGCAAGAGTTTGGTTGAACACGATCAATTGCCACTGGTGAAGGTCTGCCGCGGGCAAAAGTTCACCAACCAGTTAGCCGTCTATCGACTCGCCAACCAGGACGACACTGTTTTAAGTATTAATGGCCAGGGTCTCTATGACGGCAATCGCTCACTGGTAGGTGGTGTGATTACTTTCCGCGATACCACCGACGTCATGCGGCGCACAATCGAACTCGAAAAACGCTCGCAATACGATGACCTGACATTACTGCCTAACCGTCGCCTGTTTACCGAGCAGCTTGAGAAAGCACTAGGCCGCTGCCAGCGAGGCGACCGGCCACTCGCTGTGCTGTTCATCGATCTCGATCGCTTTAAGTCAGTTAATGACACACTCGGTCACGATATCGGCGATGAGTTGCTACGACAGGTCGCCGAACGATTAAACAAGAATTTACGCGTCGGTGATTTGTCCGGTCGCTGGGGTGGTGACGAATTTGTTGTCTACCTTGAAGATTTCGGCGAACCACGCAACGCGGCCGCGGCCGCGCAGAAGCTGGTGCTGGTTCTTTCAGAAAAATACAACGTCAGTGGTAGCGAGGTTTATGCAACACCAAGTATCGGCATCGCGATTTATCCCGACTCAGGAAAATCAGCCGAGCGCTTGATTAAGGCTGCCGATCTCGCAATGTACCAGGCAAAAAGCCGTGGTGGCGGTCGTTTTCAATATTACTCAAACTCGCTGAATACGAAGCTTGAGCAACGCGAAGAGCTCGAGGTTGGGCTGCGCCACGCCCTGGTGCGCGATGAGTTTGTCCTGCACTATCAGCCACGTATCGATGTTGGTTCGGGCAGACTGATTGGTCTGGAGGCACTGTTACGCTGGCAGCACCCGCGCTTTGGCCTGCTGCCACCAGGCAGGTTTCTGACAATTCTGGAAACCAGCGGTCTGATCCACTCCGCCGGTGAATGGATAATCAATACCGCCTGCAGGCAACTCGCTTCGTGGCAACATCGGTTTGAACTTCCGGATCTCGCAGTTTCAATCAACCTTTCGCAGCAACAGCTAAAACAGGGACGACTTGTCGACGCGGTAGCAAAAGCGCTTAGCGACACAGCGCTGGATCCGGGTTGTATCGAATTCGAAATCAACGATGGCGACATCGTTCGGCAGCGTTCAGCAGAGCTTGAGACATTGCATGGATTGCGCGCACTTGGCGTCAGATTATCACTGGACCATTTCGGCACTAACGATGTTTCCTTCAGCTCCCTTGATACCGGCGTGATTGACAGTTTTATTCTCGATCAGTCTTTGATCCAGGATGTCGAAGTGAACGGCAGCCACCAGCGAATAGTTCGTGCTGCGATTGCCATGGCCCGCGGTCTCGACATTGAGGTAGCAGCCGAAGGCGTGGAAACGATAACGCAGCTGGAATTCTTGCGCAGTTGCAAATGCGACCTGGCACAGGGCTTTCTGATAAGTCGCCCGATGCACCCGAAGAAAGTGTCGTCTATTTTACGTAGTGAGATAGCAGGAACCCGCTTGCTATCCCGGGGAATGCCCTAGCTCGCCCAGTTTGAGCGTAGACTTTTGTCCGGGTTACGACGATGACTGCTCTGCGGCATAACCGTGTTTTTCCAATGTCTCTGCAACTTCCGGTGGTATGTAGTTTTCATCATGCTTTGCCAGCACGGTGTGCGCCGCAGACACATCTGACAATTCGATTTAGAACATCATGTTGTCGCGAAACGCTGTTAACGTTAAAGCGGTTACGACAGATATGCCGAGAATGACGAGGCCAGGGCGGAATTTGGTCAGCACTGCTAGCATGAGAGGCTGCGCCGGGGACTAGTGAAGGCGTGGGCGCGCCAGTTGGCTTTGATCTCCATATGCCGGGCGCGTTAGTTACCATCCATACTCGGGGCTGCAAATATTTTTTGGTTACCATTTCTTGAATAGAGCCCGTCCCGCCAACGACCTGTCAAACGGGTTATGAGTTGATATTGTGGTCGCCGGCAGGTTGGACAGGACACGCCATATGACTGAAAAGTTTGACCTGTGCGACGACCGACTCTTTGGGGATAAAGAGCGATTCGGTCGACTCCAGTCAAAGCAGGTCCGAAGTGCGCGATTATGTATTTCAGCCTTCCTGGCAAGTACAGCGGGTAACGTTACCGGGTTCTTAATCATTAACGGTACTTACAAAACCCGTCGGCTTAACCGCTAATACGGAACAGTGAACCTGTGAAGAGATCTGTTCTGCGGCAGTTCCAAAAAGGAACCCTGCAATGCCAACCGGCCCTGTATCACCCATGACAATTAGATCGGGGTGGCGTTTTTCCGCCTCGTTTAAAATCGCGTCGCTGTGCTTACCCTTTTTCAAATGCACACGAAGTTTAGTGCCCCGGTGACTGTACGGCGCTGTGAGACGTCGCAACCACTTCATGTTAGCTCTGCGAATGCCTGCTACCAACCGTCGGATTGCAAGCGTTCCGACTCTTGATCGCATCGCTTCTTCTCCGCTGATTCCCCATGAGGAAATAACATGCAGTTCGGTTTCTTCTTCCGTGCCGAGGGAGGTTGAAAAATCCAGAACCAGTTCATTCAGTTTTTCACTTGCGCCATTCATATCGGAGTCCAGCGCGACCAGTATTCGTTCGTGCCTGTCATGTTTTAGCGGCTTGAAAAGCCAGACCGGGCATGGGCACTGCCGCAACAGAAACTTATCGATTGCCTCGAGACGTGTCGCCTGATTTTGCGGACCTTCAACCGGTTTAATGAGCAGATCGTGTTTGCCGCGGAGGACCTGTTTTATGATTTCTTCTGCCGGGTTGCCGTATAGCGGCTGACTTGTCAGCGCTCCGCCAAGCTCATTATCTTCGATCAGCCGCGGCCCTTCTGCTTCGTCCATCGCTGACGTTACGTCCTTAGCGATATGCACGAGGGTTAGACTTGTTCCTTGTAAGGTAGCCAGCTCATGTGCGCGGCGAACCACCGCCGAAGCCGTTTCGTTCGGATCCACGACACACAATATGTTCTTAAACCTGTGCATGTTAAGCCTCCTCGGCGATAGCGAGCTTCTGCTCACTGCACTTTACATGCTATCATATTCATGATACTAAGAACAGGTTATTATTAGCCGGTCTTCTGTTTCAACATATTAAAGTGATGAAATCGTGGAGATATTTCATCCATTGCGGTAACTTGCCAGCGATGTCTGAGAAGCAAGAAAATGGCCGGAAGTGGACGTTCCTGAGCAATTATGCCCATGTTTTGGTGTGCCTGGCGGAGGATCCGGCAGCGCGGATGAGAGACGTCGCGGATCAGGTTGGAATCACGGAACGTGCAGTTATTCGTATTGTTAAGCACCTCGA
This sequence comes from uncultured Woeseiaceae bacterium, assembly GCA_964403695.1. GTDB lineage: Bacteria > Pseudomonadota > Gammaproteobacteria > Steroidobacterales > Woeseiaceae > SZUA-117. Next base: position 23,330 of record CAYOHF010000008.1, read on the forward strand.
AGAGGCGGAAGTACTTACGAAGCAGCGCGAGGGCCGTCGCAACCGCTATCGAATAAACATGGAAAAACCGCTGCGCCATCCCCTGGAAGCGCACGGTACAGTGGGGTCTCTTTTGACAATGCTGCTCGGCTCCAACCGGGTGCGCCAGGCGTCCGCCTAGTTTCGACACATCGCCCGCCGTTCACGGTGCTGCCGGCAGCGGGACACAGAAGCGTACTACTGAACCGGAACGCCGATGAAGCCAATGCCGCCGACGCTACAGTGAGACTCCAATGGGTGTCGTAAATGTTGTTCTATGTGAATCTCGTCAGTGCTGCGGCGACCTTGCCTGTTTCGCTGCTAAAGGGTCAGGCTGAACGTCAGTGCGAAAGTCTGGCCAGGGTCCTCCTCGAACGTGACGATATTGTTACGTTTAATGGTGACGGTCTCGTCAAGCAGGTTTTGCGCTTTGATTTTCAGTGTCATTCGGTCCGTGGGATACCAGAAGTAAGTGAAATCCAGCGAATGGAACGGCTGCTCATAACCATCCGGCGCACCGTTACGGCCTGATACATAAAGGCGCTCGCCAAATACATTGTAGCCGAGCGAAGCACTGTGCCTGGCTTCCAACGAATCAAACCCGAGCGTGACATTGGCGACGTAATCGGACGCACCGCTCAACTGACGAACCGGATTTGTTGGTGCATCGGCAGCGCAACTGTTTGCGGCATCGATATCACAAATCAGCTCCGAATCCTGCAGAGTTGCATTGCCCTGCACATAAAGCGTTTCGAAGATGCCGCCCAAAAAGCCCAGTTCCTTAAGGCCCTCAATCTCAACGCCGTTGACTTCAGCCGAGGTCGCGTTGACGATCTCGCGAGCAACAGTAGTGTCACTCGCCGCGGATTCGAAGAATTCTATCGGTCTTTCAATTTCCTTACGGAACAGCGTAACTGTAAAGTTATCGCCATTGCCAAAGAACCACTCACCGCGCAGGTCGAAGTTACGAACATCAGCCGGCTCTACTCCAGGATTGCCGCGGGTGAGATCACCCGTGATTGGATCGATATAGCTGGCGCCGGTAATTTCGCGCAGATCAGGTCGAACGGCAGTGTCACTGAAGCCAAAACGTAACTGAAATGTGTCTGCCAGCCAGTCGCCCATGTAGGTCAGAGACGCGGCCGGGTAGATCTTGTCGCTCGCGAATACGCCCTCTGCGAGAACATCGGGATCGGTCGAGATTTGTGGGTTTTCCGGGGAGTAGCCATACGGAATCCAGTTCACGGCGACCTGTCGATAGTCCTCCCAGCGCAACCCTGCCGCGATACGCCAGGTATCGTCGAGCGTCCATTCAACAGCACCAAAGACAGCATCAGTCATCGTGGCAGCAATATAGCTTTCATTGTTAGTACCCTGGCGATCGAATATGTAGTTGTTTGTTGTATCGGTAATGTTGCCATCTGAAAACACGCTGTCCAGGGGACCGCGCAGGGTTTCGCCGTCGGCGACATCGATGGCCCCCAGGCTAAACTGTGTTTGCCTGTAGGTGCGGATCTTTCTTACAAAGTTGTAACCGCCCTTGAACTCTATGTAGCTACGTTGCGTATCTATCGGCAATGCGAACGACCAGCCATAATTTTCGACATCGTCATCGAGATCGGTGAAGCGAAAATCTCCGGATGTATTGCTCAGCGTCACTTGTTCGCCAAGCACCACCGCCGTCATTGGGTCGGTCACCGTTTGCGACGCAATTTCTACCTGGTTGGGAATTTCCGTTTCTGCTGTCGAGTCCGAGTAGAACCAATCGATGCTGGTTTCCTGCGGAACGAACGCCAAAAATTTATCCAGGAACCGTAATCGTTCGCGCGTATCGGCGCCGAGATAGTGCCTGCCACGAATCTGGTTGGTCAGCAAATTGCGCTCTTCGAACTGCAGACGATAGCCGCGAAAACCGAGGCCATCGTCGATCTCACGATTCTCGTTGAAGAAATCAGTAGTTGCCGTTTCATCATCGGTATTCCTCAACCACAGGGTCGTCGTGGAGATTTCGTGATCTTCCAGGAACTTGGCGCCCAAACTCAATGTGCCCGCCATATTTACAGAGAAAGTTGTTTCTTCCTCTGTGTCGGTACGTTGCTCGGGAAAATTGAAGTTTCTCGCCAGTCTTGTGGTCTTGCGCCAATCGGTCTGGTACGAACCACCAACGTCGAAGCCAACTTCCCAGTCGTTGTTGAGCACGAAATTATTACCAATCGAGGCACGCAAGCGCAGATCGGTCGGCAGGCTTTTTGATTTCACACCAATATCCCGGTTGAGCTCAAGACCCAGCTCGCGATTAAACGCCTGCGCGTCGGCCAGGGTTGCGGTTGGATCCTGGCGCTGCATGGTGCTCAGGATATTCTGCACACTGATATCGCCCTGCAGATCGTTAAGGGCGGATTCGATTGCGGGTGACAGGGCACGGCTACCATCATCGGTGCCAAAGCGGTCATCACCACCGCCCGCATAAGAAACGCCGTCGCCATTATTCAACGTGTTGTAGCCACCGCCAATTTCAAAATTGAAGGCGAACTGATCCGGTACGCCTTTGGTACGAATATCAATGGCACCGCCGCCGAAGTTTGCCGGGAGATCCGCGGACCAGGCTTTTTGTACTCGCAGCGAACGCACAATCGAGGTCGGGAACACGTCGAGCGGGATAACGTTGCGGGTCAGGTCAGGTGAAGGGATCTGGGCGCCGTTAAGAGAACTCGAAGAGTATCTTTCACCCAGTCCGCGAATGTAGATGTACTTGTTCGCTACCAGGGTGAGCCCCGGAACTCGTCGCAGCGCATCGCCAACCGTTGAGTCTCCCAGGCGGGCGATGGTATCCGCGTCCAGCATGTCAGTAACGGACGAGTCATTGAGCCGCTCGTTAACCACCTGCTGACTGGCGCTGATGAAGCGACCCGTGACAATAACTTCTTCGATCACTTTTTCATCATTTTCCGATGGCGGCAGCGACGGCTTTGCGATCGCAGCCGAGCTCGAGGTTCCCTCCTGTGCCATGGCTTCGATTTGCCACGCCAGCGAAGACACTGCAAACAAGTAGCCCAACAGTCTTCCTGTGGTCCTGATGTTGAGTTTCATTTCTGTTAACACCCTTACGCTTAGTTAGCTCTATTGCGATTTCATAGTTGTCTGGATGAAAGCAGGCACTGCACCGCAAGAACGGGGCAGTGCCTGGTTTTCAGGTATTTTTGCAGAGCGGGTCAAAGAGCCTCGAACCAAAGTGGTTGCGCGCGATTCTCCGGATGGATGCCGTAGGTCCAGCCTGCGGTCCAATCCACACCCGCAGAATCAACGCCGCCAAGATAACTACCCGGACCGGTAGTTGGCTCCGATGTTGCCACTGGCGCTGCGTTATCGATCAGCGAGGTATTCCAGGGCAGTGAAGCGATAGCGAGACTGCCACCAAGCAACTGCAATTCCGGATTGCTCGTCGCGGTCGCGCTGGTCGCGGCAGCCGCGATTACCGGGTGAAACTGTCCGCCCTGACCGACAGTGGCATCATCTGTCGCAAATGCCTCTTCTGTAACAGTAGAGGTTGCGAGAAGCTGTCCGCGAGTATTCTCACCGCAGGACCAGAGCACTGAATTGAGCTGCAATGATCCATCAAGGGCAGCATCCTGTGACCGGTTGTCGATACGCAGACAGTAATTGTCCTCGCCACTTGTTGCATCCGTTACGCCGAAGGACGCGATGACCAATGCGTTATTGATGATCGGCGTAATACCTTCGCGCAGTCGCCACCCGGCACCCGGATCGTGCGTCGCTGTATCGGGGCCATTCGCCGAAACGATACAGGTGAGGTTGTTGATAACCGGTGAACTCTGCAGCCCACGTGCGATCATGTCCTCGACAACGACATCTGTCAGGCTGCTGAATGACCCGATTCCATCGGCTTCGATGCAATGGTTGCCGTCGGTCTCTGACTGGATAGCGATGGCGTTGCTGATCGTTCCGTTCCAACCTTCGTCGATGTCAATTGAGTCATCACGTACATACAGAGCCACATAGTTTTCGAAACTGACCGAACCACCAAACATCTCGATACCGTCGTCGAATGTCGAATACATCTGCAGGTTCCGAACGATCGTGTTAGCACCGACTGCACCGAAAGTGATGCCGTTGAGTTCATCACCGTTGCCTACTGTTGCGCCGGTGTGCTTAACGACGACGTATTCGAGCTGTCCGGAATTGTCATCATCGTTAATGCCACCGTACTGGTTCTCATCATTGCCACTCGAGCCTTCAGAATCCACATGGCATTCACCATTGAGCACAAAATCGGCCGCACCGCGGGTACCTGCGTAGCTGCACTTGTTGGTAACGCCAAAACCGTTGATGACCATGCCGCCCCACTGCTGCACATCTTCGGCACCAACGGTTCCATTGACGTCAGATTCAGAGGTAAAGGTGATCGGTGCATCGGCACGGCCTATGGCGACAATCCGTGACCCGCGGTTGACGACCATAAAGTCTTTGCTGGTCTTGAATGCCAGGGTAGCGCCTGCTTCGACAATCAATGTTGGCCCGTCACCTCCCTGTGCGATACCAGCTGCCTGCAAATCAGCGTCGGTCCGATAGGATTTGCCAACGAAGAGGCTTGCTTCGAAAATGTGGGCCCCGCCATCGGCGAGTGCCGGAAGGGTCATATCCACTTCCAGGGGCAGCACATTGGAGGCAAAGGCCGGACTGTAGATACAGTTACCGTTGCCATCGGCCTGGCCCTGAATGATTTGCCCAGCGGAATTACTGTAGGAGGCGCATAGGTCATTCGCACCGCCGCCGCCACCGATAATCGTGTTGTTACTGTCCGTAACCGATGTCTCAGGGGCAATATTGATGTCCCCGCTTGAGCATGCGGCAAGCGATGCGCCCGCTATGACGATGGGCAGCAAGAGCCTGGAATTCATTTGTTTTCTCCGAAGATATATATGATTCGGAGAATGTAGTGAAGAATTATTGCGTTAATATTACCGTTGCATTAAGAGTTTGTAACGTTCACGCAAAGGTTGAAGAATGGGGCGTAGAGAGGACCATGAGCGCAACGGGTTCACCCCATTCCAACTTCGAAATGCTGAACCAGTAATTCGACGAACGCCCTTCCCCACCAACACCGAGCCAGTCGAGGTTCGTCTTTATGTTGCGGCCATTACGCTTCGGTGTATTACCCCGATTATTCGATGAATTCACCTGATATTTGGGTGGTGCAAAATATGCGGACAGCGAATTATTGACGCGTTGGTGGGACCGCGCTATTCCTGCGCTTTACTGCACGACCAGCATGCAGCGAACTGACCTTCGTTTTCCGATTTGCAATGCTTACAGCACCATGCTGCAGATGGACTCTCATCGATAAGGCTGGAATCGTCAATCAGTTGCTGCGCCCGATCGTAGTCCAGGTTATTTTCGACCCAGAGTTGTGGCCAGGCATCCTGAAAGGGCATCTCCCCGATGATGGAGCCGAGATATTCGTTGCGAATGAACGCAGGAATGCCTTCGCTGGTCAGCAGATTCTTGTAATGATTTATCGTGATAATCGAATCCGAAGAGGTTACTTTTTTCATAGCAGGCCACGCAAAAACTCCGCCGGATCGTCGCCGCGTTCCAGCACTTCGACAAGGGCAGAGCCCACTATTGCGCCTGCTGCATGCACGCCGACATTTGCAACATCTGCGGCAGCGCGTATGCCAAAGCCGGCACATACTGGCAGTTGTGAGACTGCAGATACCCGTTGCAGATAATCCGCAAGATCAGCAGGTAATCCGTTGTCGCCACCGGTGATGCCGGTAATCGTCACCGCGTACAGGAAACCACGTGATGCATCCGCCAGTTTTTTCAGTCTCTCATCCGGCGTTGCCGGCGTTACGAGCTGAATAAGACCGACGCCCTCGTTATCCAGAGCCGTCCGAATCTCTTCGCTCTCTTCGAATGGCAGGTCCGGCACGATGAATGCACAGACGCCTGTTTCACGAGCGCGTTGTGCCAGCTTCTCATAGCCAAAGGCCAGCAGCGGATTAAGGTAGGACATCATGACCAGGGGTGCTTCGATACTGCCCTTAGCCGTATCAAGCTGTTCGAAAATCCATGTCAGGGTGACGCCATTCTGGATCGCGACAAAGCTTGAACGCTGAATGGTCATGCCATCCGCCATCGGGTCGGAGAATGGCACGCCAAGTTCAACCACATCACCAATCGCCGCTATCGATTTAAGCGTCGCAATAAACTCATCTGGCTGCGGGTATCCCGCCGTAATAAACGGTACCAGGGCTGGTCGTCCGCCTTTATTCGCCGCGGTGATTGCCACGGTTATCCGTTCATGCGCTTGCATTGAAATTCGTCCTTACCGGTAACTGGCTTAAAGTTGGCATGTCTTTGTCACCGCGACCTGAATTGCCGATCAATACGCGCTTGCCAGGATTCTCAATCGACCAGCGTTTCGCTGCAGCATACGCATGGGCAGTTTCAAGCGCGGTCAATATGCCCTCTGTTTCGCAGAGTTCCTCCAGCGCCTGCAATGCTTCATCGTCGCGTGCACCGACGTAGGTTACACGTCCTATGGCCTGCAATAACGCATGTTCCGGGCCGACGCCTGAATAATCGAGACCTGCTGATATCGATTGTGTCTCACGCACGTTGCCGTGTTCGTCCTGTAACACTATTGAATAGCTGCCCTGCAATACGCCCGGCGTTCCGGTTGCCAGTGTTGCCGCATTCTCGCCGAGGCCATCACCTATACCGCCAGCCTCGACACCTATTAACTCGACCTCGCTGTCACCGAGCAGCGGATAGAAAAGACCAATCGCATTTGAACCACCACCCACACAGGCGAAGGCGACATCCGGCAAGCCACCGGCATATTCTATGATTTGCGCTCGTGCCTCCTGTCCAATCACCGCTTGCAGCTCTCTGACCAGATAGGGATACGGATGCGGCCCAACCGCAGAGCCGATCAGGTAATAAGTATCAGCAGGATCGGCAACCCATTCGCGCATGGCTTCATCAATCGCTGCGCGAAGTGTTTTGTCGCCGGTCTCCACTGCCACGACTTCAGCACCGAGGCGATGCATGCGATCAACATTCGGCGCCTGTCTTTTAATATCGACGGCACCCATATAGACACGACACGGCAAACCAACGCGCGCGCAGGCTGCGGCGGACGCGACGCCATGCTGACCGGCGCCGGTTTCCGCAATGATGCGCTTGGCCCCCAGTCGTTTGGCAAGCAATGCCTGGCCGATCGCATTGTTAATTTTGTGGGCGCCAGTGTGTGCGAGATCTTCCCGCTTGAGCCAGACTTCTGTGCCCCAGCGTTCTGATAGTCGCGGCGCGTAGGTTAGCGCGGTCGGTCTGCCGACCCAGCCGCGCAATTGCGCGCGGAACTCTTTCTGAAAATTCTCGCTGTGTAAATGTTCTGCAATGCCACGTTCAAGTCGTTCGAACGCCGGCACCAGAGTTTCGGGAACATAACGACCGCCGAACGGACCAAACCGTCCGCGCTCATCCGGTAACTTTCCATCTATGGAAGCCTGCAGTAGTGCCTGCGCTTCCCCGGTTTCCAACACCGCCTTCATTTTCTATTCCTCATTTGATCGCTCTGTAATTCTTGCCGCTGCAATAAATGCCTGTATCTTTGCCGCATCTTTTATGCCCGGCTCCGATTCAACCGCGCTTGAGACGTCTACACCGTATGGCGCTACTTCCCGGATTGCGTCCGCAACATTGCCGGCACTCAAGCCGCCAGCAAGTATCATCTGGCCGCGCTTAGCCAGGTTTGCCGCAATCTTCCAGTCTACTTTTTCTCCATGACCACTCTTTTGCCCTTCGTAAACAAACGTATGCGATATTTCGTTGTCCACACTCGCCGCACCCTCGCGAAATACAGGCCATCTTTCGATATTGGCCGCAACATCGAGATTGGCGAAATCTGCAGCGTCTGTCTGCAACACGTCTGGTTGAAACACCGCCGCTACTTCGTTCCACTCGTCACGCGATGGGTGCAGCATTACTGCGACTCTCTTTACGTTCTGCGGAACTTGCGCCGAAATCTCTGCAGCATGTTGCGGCGTTACTCGACGCGGCGACTCAGCAAATACGAAACCGAGGGCATTCGCTCCGGCGCTTACTGCAGCCCGCACGGCTACCGTATCCGCCATGCCGCAAATTTTGATGAACATTGTCATGCAGATACCACGCCACGACCGGACACCAGCATGTCACGGATGAGCGCGGTTGGATCATCAGCGCGCATCAGTGCTGTGCCAACCAACGCCATTTCGTATCCCCATGCGGCAACTTCGGCCGCATCCTCTGCCGTATGCTGCCCGCTTTCAGCCACACAGGTAACACCACCCGGCAGCAGCGGGCCGAATCGTTTGATCCGCAACGGATCCAGTGCAAGTGTTTGCAGGTTGCGTGAGTTAACTCCGACCAGAAATTTGTTGCGGGCCGCCTGTTCACGAATTTTGGCTTTCTGCATGATGAACGCAGATCTTTCGAGATCGGTTTCATCGAACGACTCGAGCAAAACGAACAGGTCGTTATCAAACGCACAATCGAGCATGTTGTCGAGTTCATCATCGCTCAGTATTGCCGCGATCAGCAGGATACCGCTCGCGCCCGCCGCTTTTGCTTCGAGAACCTGTACCGTATCAACCAGGAAATCCTTGCGCATTACGGGTAGCTCATGCTCTGCAACTGCGGCCACGACTTCCTTCAGGTGACCAAGGTGACCATCGAAACGATCGGGCTCGGTCAGCACGGAAATTGCTGCTGCTCCACCGTTGGCGTAGTGCCTGGCGCGATCTGCCCGGTTACTATCGATACTGGCCAGCTCCCCTTCAGCAGGAGAGCGGTTCTTGATCTCCGCAATGAGGTCGAAGCCGTTCAGGTGCAGTGGATACGCGGCACAGTCCAGGTCATCCGACGAAAACGATGTCTTTGATGCAGCGACTCTCGCCGCGCTGCTTTGCGCCATATTTTTCAGGAAGCTGCTCATCAGTCCGCGAAATATGCGTTGAAGTCAGCCAGGAATTTTGCGCCCTTGCCACTGTCGATTGTATCTGCGGCGAGGGCCACGCCTGCCTGAAGATCGGTAACGAGCCCGGCGACTTCGAGTACCAACGAAGTACCCATCAGCAATGCGTCCCGATGTGCGCCTTTGTCCTCACCGACAAATACGCGCTTCAGTTCAGCCGCGTTATGTGCTGCGTCACCACCACGCAGGGCGTTCGGCTCACATCGCTGCATACCGTAGTCCTCCGGGGTACGCGTTGTCCTGACAACCGAGCACGCGGCAACGTCATAAAGTGTGAATTCGCCGACAGGCGTCGCCTCGTCCCAACCGGGTTCACCGTGCACAACAAATGCTCTTTCTATTGGCATTCCGGACAAAGTTTCCGCCATCAGTTTCGCCGCGTCGTGGCTGAATGCCCCTATTAACTGAAACGGCGGCGCCGCCGGGTTGGTGAGCGGGCCCAGCATATTGAAAACCGTGCGTACGCCCAACGCGCCACGCACGGGCATTATCGCTTTCATAGCCGGGTGATACGCCGGTGCAAACAAAAACGTGAAATTCAAGGCACCGAGACACTCGACACTCGCCGCCGCATCCAGCGGTAACGGCATACCGAGCTTTTCCAGCATATCCGCACTACCTGACTTGCTCGAGATCGAGCGATTGCCATGTTTAACAACACGCGCGCCGGCAGCGGCCGCCAGCAATCCGGTACCTGTCGATAAATTGAGACTGCCCGACCCGTCGCCACCGGTACCGACCGTATCTACTGTTGGCGGGCCATCAGGAATCTCGGGGTGCAGCGCAAGCTCACGCATCGCCGTTGCGAAGCCACGAATTTCCTCAGCCGTTTCTCCCTTGGCACGCAACGCCGCCAGCAACGCTCCAGCGAGTGCCGGTTGCATGTCACCGCTCGCCATCTCACACATCAGACCGTGGGCATCACCCTCGGTGAGCGACACACCGTTGAGTAACTGCTCAAGCATCGCCGAATATTGGTTGTTCATGCTCTCGTCATCCGCATGAAATTCTCCATCAGCTTGTCACCTTCCGGCGTCAACACGCTTTCAGGATGAAACTGCACGCCTTCCAGTGGCAGCGTGCGGTGGCGTACACCCATGATCTCACCTCTTTGTGTTTTCGCACTCACGATGAGTTCTGCCGGCAGCGATTTTTCCTCTGCGTACAGCGAATGGTAGCGGCCTGCAGCAAACGGTTTTGACAGACCCGCAAACAATGCGCCATCGTCGTGATCGACCATTGATGTCTTACCATGCATCAGTCGCTCTGCACGAACGATTTTGCCACCTAAGGAGGCGACCAGGCACTGGTGTCCCAGGCACACACCGAGGACGGGTGTGATCTCTGCGAAGGCGCTGATCATCTGCATTGATATACCGGCGTCTTCGGGTCGACCCGGGCCCGGCGAGATAACAAGGTGTGTTGCTTTTAGCGCAATAGCTTCATCCACGCTGATTGCGTCGTTGCGATAAACGAGCACCTCTGCACCGCGTGCCGCGAATGCCTGCACCAGGTTGTAAGTGAAAGAATCGTAATTATCGATCAGGAGAATGCGCACGCTGCCGCTCATAAGCCTTCTCCTGCAATCTCCAGCGCTCGCCGCAGTATCTCGCTCTTGGCGAGAACCTCCTGGTATTCTTTCTTCGGCACACTGTCAGCAACGATGCCCGCACCGGCCTGAAAACTGTATTCGTCGCCGTTAAAGACCAGTGTACGAATCGTAATTGCCTGATCCATATCGCCGCCAATGTCAAAATAACCCGCGGTGCCGGCATACAGGCCACGACCGGTACTCTCCATTTCCTCGATGATTTCCATCGCGCGAACTTTTGGAGCACCGACGAGGGTGCCGGCGGGAAAGCTCGCAGCGAACAGATCGAATGCGTCGTACTCCGCTGCCAACTCGCCTTGCACACCGCTTACGATATGCATTACGTGGCTGTATCGTTCTATGGATCTGTATGGCTCTACTTTGACGCTGCCTGCTGTTGCAACGCGGCCAAGATCATTGCGTGCAAGGTCAACCAGCATGACATGTTCCGCAGATTCCTTTGGGTCCGCGAGCAGGTCAATCGCGTATTGATTATCTTCCTCTGTGGTTGCGCCTCTCGGCAGGGTTCCCGCTATAGGTCGCAGAGACGCAGTGCGGCCATTCAATTTAACCAACGCTTCAGGCGATGAGCCGACAACTTTCAAATCACCGAACTCGAAGAAGAACATGTATGGCGAAGGATTAAGCAGGCGCAGCGCACGATACACTTCGAATGGTGCTACGTTGGTACGGCCCTTGAATAAAATCGAGATAACAATCTGGTAGATGTCGCCGGCCGCTATGTATTCCTTGCAGGCATCAACACGATCCGAGTATTCCTTTTCAGTCATGCTCGCCGTTGGCTCGCTGATCGAAACCTCGTTGTCATTCGTCGGAATCGCACCGCGCAGCAACCGGATAACCTCTTCACGCAGAGCCTGTCGCTCGGCCTCCGGGCCATCATGCAACAGAGCCACGCGACGTGTCAGGTGGTCGAACACGAGCACAGACTTTGTCGCACAAAATGCCGCCCGGGGTAGATCGGCTTGCGGTGTGGTCGTTTGCGGCAGGCGCTCGAAAAGACGCACGACATCGTAGCCGGAGACCCCCACCAGACCGCCGGAGAAAGGTAGCCCTTCTACAACCGGTTTCGGTTTCGGTGCGCGGCCCAGCGCGCCGCGAAGCGCGTTCAGGTACTCGTGGCGATTCGCTGGTTGTGTCGGCTCATCATCGCCGATCTGCAGCCCGTTATCGTCCAGGCGTATTTCGAGCGCATCACCAAACCCCAGGAAAGAATAACGTGCCAGGCGTTCGCCACCCTCCACGCTTTCGAGCAGGAAGCGCGGTTTCAGGACTGCGAGTTTCAGATACGCCGATACCGGCGTGTCCAGATCAGCGGCTATGTCGAATGGTGGTTCCATTTGGTTTTCTCTGCCCTGTTATTTCCAGAGACAAACTGTGGGAGCGGCTGTCTCAACTATCGTACTTAGTGGTAGCGTCAAGATGAGTGCGACAGCTAAGACGCCGCGAATGGTCAAAAACATTCGCGGCAAAAGCCGCTCCCACAATCTGTCACTAGCGATACCTTGCCTTCCGCTGGGTACCTCACCTATAAAAAAACCCATCTCCGCATTTTGGCGGAGATGGGTTTGGTTTGTTGTTCTTTTCAGCTATACGTCAGCCTGCCACCCACTCCTTGTGCGGTAGCCACCACCAGCTCAGCTCTGAATTGGATGCGGTAATCATAGGTGCCGAGTATCCCCGTGCGAAAACCAATCGTCAAGTTTCTCCGCCAGTGCGATGACAGCGAGCCCCTTATCCGAGGTCATAGAGCAACGGCAGAACAATCGAGAAACCGATCCACATGACTATCGTCAGCGGTATGCCGACACGCATAAAATCGGAAAACTTGTAGCCACCAGCACTCAGGATCAGCAGGTTCGTCTGGTAACCAAATGGCGTCGCATAACTCATGTTGGCACCGAAAAGCACTGCCAGCACAAAAGGTATGGGGTCTACGCCCAACTGCTGCGCGATGGACACGGCAATAGGTGTACCTATTACGGCTGCTGCATTGTTCGAGACCACGTTGGTAAGAATAGTCATGATGAGAATGAAGGCACTGAGTACAATCGGTATCGGCATGTCCGCGGAAATATTCACGAAACCGAGTGCCAGGAAGTCCGCCATACCGGTACCCATCAGGGCCTTACCCAATGCAAGACTGGCGACGATGATCATGATGACCGGCGTAGACAGTGCATGCACGGCGTCACGCCAGGTCAGGCAGCCGAGCGCCAGCATTACGCCGACGCCGATTAGTGCGCTGACGGCTATCGGCAAAAGCCCGAGAGCTGCCGCCAGCACCACAGCCCCCATAACCGCAAGCGCCCGATTGGCGCGATGCGTATGCGGCAAATTGGTCGTGCCATCGAGTACCAGCATAGTGCCGCTGTCTTTCAGGGTATCAATGGCCTCCTTGTTGCCCTGTACCAGCAGCACATCACCGGCACGCAGGCGAATCGAGTTCAGGTCGCCGGTAACCTGCGAACTGGGTGCTCTTGCCCGGTGTATCGCCAGGGGCAGCAAACTGTAGCTGGCGCTAAAGCGTGCTGCAGCAAGGCTGCGTAAATGCAAGGGTGAGCCGCGCGTCACAACGACTTCGGCGATCTGCTGGCCCTCTGCTTCCAGGGGCGTATCCTCGCCGATCGGGTGTTCACTGTCCGAGATGTTATATAGCGTCGCACCCAACTGGTGTTCGAAGTATTTCAGGTTCTCCGGGGAGTCCTTGACGAATAAACGGTCGCCGGGCTGCAGGCGCACGGACGGCAGCTTTGCCAGGAATAAGGATTCGCTGCGCTGGATCCGGTCCACACGCATCTGGCCGTCGGTTTTCGCCAGCACCTCCGATAAAGTCTTGCCGGCGGCAAAACCACCCTCTTTGATAAACAGCTGGCTGTTGAAAACCCGCGGTGTGATATCGGCCATCGGCGGTACACGTTCCGGCAATAATTTTGGCGCTATCAGCCAGAGAAAAACCAGGCCAACGCCGCCGACGAGTATCACCGGCAGAACAAAATCGAACATGCCAAATTTAGTCAGCCCTATATCCTGTGCAATACCAACGACCAGCAGGTTGGTGGATGTGCCTATTGTGGTCGACATCCCGCCGATAATAGTGGCGAGACCCATCGGCATCATCACACCGGAAACCGAAAATTTCGCACGCAAGGAAACACTAACCAGGATGGGCATCAACAGCACAACGATCGGCGTATTGTTCATGAATGCACTGAGGACGGCGCCAGCAACCAACGTAATCAGCAACGCGAGCACAGGTCGGGTCGACCAGGCGCGGCCGACAATTGTCGCCAGTGGCTGCAATGCACCGGTGGTTTCGAGTGCCTTGCCAACCATCATCAATGCGCAGATCGCGATTAACGCTTCATTGCCAAAGCCGGCGAAGAACTGCGTCGGACCCAGTGGCTCACCATTACTTTCATAGGGGAAAATCTGAAACCCGGCGACAAGGATGATCAGGATTGCAAGACTGGAAGTCTCGAGTGGCAGTCGATCGCGGGTAAACAGGAATAATGCCAATGCAGTAAGCAGCAGCACGGCAAGCCCATGAATATCTGGCGTTACTGGTTGCAATCGAGCCTCGCGAAAATGATTTCGGTGCCTGGCCCTGACTATTCATGAATAGTCAGGGCTTAGTGGCGGTCACAAACCGTATATCACTTCATACCCCGGCTGCAACGACCGGGCGCGCATTGTGACCCTGGATTACTGCCCAGGCACGGCGGTGGAAGCGCTGATATTCAACAATACTCCAGCCGCTTAAGTCAGCATGACAAGCAAAGCTCCAGGCGTCTGCATGACGGATAACCGGTAACAAATCGATAAATTCAGGGTTGCAATCCGGCGCACCGGGCAATACCGAATAGGGGGACAGCACCAGTATGTTTCGGTGCCGCACGGCAGACTCTCGCACCGCAGACTGCCAGCGACTACGCCAGATATCCCGTTGCGGACCATCATCCAGGCCGATTGACGGATCCGCACGCACAAAAGCCGGCAGCACGCCGGTTTTTTGCGCCAACGTTGCAGATGCGGCATACAACTCCCGCCTAATGCGTATAACAATCTCGCCCAGCCAGTTGAGGCTGTCGAGATTCGCCGGACACCATGCGCGGCGCAATACCAGGTCGCCCAGACCGGTCAGTGAAAACGCCAGGCGGCGATGCAATTGAGCATCAGCCTGTTGTGGGGGACAGGACCAGGCAAGATGATCGTGCACCTGTTCCGCGATATGTACGGCATCGGTCAGTGCCGGCACCAATCGACGCCACTCGATCCGCCCGCGGGAATCTGTGAAAGTCGTGAGTGGAATTTCGATCGGCAACCAGGCTGTGTTCGCCGGCACCTGGACGCCGGCAACCGGCAACACAGATGCCGCAACTTCCTCGGAAAACAGCGGGCAGGCGCTTCTGACCATGCCACCATAGGCAGGCAGGACAGGCGTGGGATACTTTCGCTGCTGCCAGAGGAACAACCAGTTTGCATCAGTCACATCCTGCACCGTCGGATTGCAATGCCGTATCATTTGCAGGCTGTCCAGGAAAACATAACGTGGACCCTTGCCCAGCACAGAGTTCGCGATCACCGAAAATGCCTGCAACGGCATTTGGTGCGAATGCAGGCAAAGTCCGATACCGCGTGCTGACAGGCCGCGCCCGGATAAGCCAAACTGCAACAGTTCACAAAAGTGCTGCATTGATTGCAGCGCAGTGTCCCCGCCACCGAGGTCTGTCAGCGCGAGGGTCAACGGAATTTCCCGTCGGACCAGGTTGCTGAGCGACTTTAGCAATCCACCAAACTCGAAGGTTGAGCCGAGAGTCCTCGTGACCGGCAACAGGTAGGGCACCCCGGCTGTGGTTACCTGCTTGCCGCAGTAGTGCATCTGCGGCTCGAAACCAAGTTGCCGCAGTTCGCCAAAGAGCGCAGCAAGAGGGTCTGCCGCTTGCGCAGACACGCCGTGTACGCCTATTTCATGATCGTCACGCGCGACCAGGTCAGTATTTTCCAACATGTCTGTCCTTCCATGGACCAGCAACGATTCTGCCGCCCTCGCGCCGCTATTACGTCGGCAGAAACTGGGCAGCTTGCGGAGTTTTTCGTTGTATCGCGCTCTTTGCAGCCCTCAACCTGGCCTTGTTGAACCACTTGTACACAGTCTAGGTTACAATTGTGACCGGGAGAGACCGTGCCAGGCAGCCGTGGCGGGAAACCGGCCCCACTGGCCGAGCAAGTTATCGGCCAGTCACCATTCCAGCCGCACGATGGATCTCCCTGTGAGGGCGCGCACTATGACTTTAAGGCTTATTCGCATCGTACTGGCTGGCGCTGTATCTGTTTGCCTCGTCGCCTGCAACCAACCGACCTCTGTAGCAGAGGCCCCGGTCCTGGAGAGTGGATACTGGCAGGCGACTATCAGCTTGCCCGGTGCCGAGATCGAAACCGGCCTGGAAATCAGCAATGACGGCGATATATACCAGGCCAGCCTGGTTAATGGCCAGGAACGCGTGCGGATCTCCGAAGTCAGCTTCACGAACAACGAACTTGTGTTGCGATTTCCCGGCTTCAACAATGAAATTCGCGCCGTTCTCGCTGACGATAAACTGAGCGGGGAGTTAACCATTGTCAGACGCTATGGTGAAACCCAGGTGATGCCATTCACGGCGACCCCCGGTGGTGAGCGCAGCCTGGAAAGCAACGAGAGTCCCCGTCATGACATGTCCGGTCGATGGGCAGTAAAGTTTCACGAACCCGACGGTACGGACACGCTTTCGATCGGTGAATTTGCCCAACGCGGCTCACGCCTCTTCGGCACGTTTCTCAATCCAAACGGCGACCATCGTTTTCTCGCCGGCAACGTACGTGGCAACCGCTTCAAGTTATCGACTTTCGACGGCGCTCATGCATTCGTTTTTTCCGGCGAATTAAATCAGGCTGGCGAAATTGTCGATGCCGATTTCTGGTCGTCAACATCCTGGCATCAAAAGTGGTCGGGTGTGCGCAACGACAGCGTCGTCCTGCCGGATGCATATAACAGAACATTTCTAAAACCAGGATATGACCGCTTCGATTTTGAATTTCCCGACCTGGATGGCAACCTGGTATCGCTGGGCGATGAGAAATACCAGGGCAAGGTAGTACTCGTAACCATTGCCGGCACCTGGTGTCCGAATTGCAATGATGAGGCCAGGTATCTTGCGCCGTTTTACAAGCAGTATCGCGATCAGGGTCTGGAAATCGTGGCGTTGTTGTATGAGCATTTCGAGGACGCGGATCTCGCCGCCGAGCAGGTTCGACAGTTCCGCGCCAAGTTCGCTATCGAATATGACACACTGGTGGCCGGCATCTCGGACAAAACCGAGGCTGGCAATACTTTGCCGGCACTAAACGCGGTGCTGGCTTATCCAACGACGCTATTCATTGATCGCGATGGGCGCGTGCGAAAAATTCATACCGGCTTTACCGGGCCTGGAACCGGCGTGCACTATACTCGCCTGCAGGAAGAATTCACGGACCTGGTCACAACCATGCTCGCAGAACCAGCGAATTTGATCGACACGCTGACCACCGAAGAGACGGTGAATCTGCCAGAATAAGAAGCTGGATTAAGGGTTTTTTAAGGCCCACACCGGACAGGAGAAAGTCATGCCATCATTCGATGTAGTGAGCGAATTCGATGCTCACGAAGCAAATAACGCCATAGACCAGGCCAATCGTGAAGTCGGCAACCGCTTTGACTTTAAGGGAACCGGTTCAAAATACGTGCTGGAAGAGCAGGTCGTAACGTTAACCAGCCAGGCCGATTTTCAACTGCAACAGATGATGGATATCCTGCGCCTGAAATTGGCGAAACGTGGCATCGATGTAGGCTGCATGAAAGAAGAAGAAGTGGAGATCACCGGCAGCGAAGCGCGGCAGAAAGTCATTCTACGCAAAGGCATCGATACGCCGCTTGCCAGGGACCTCGTCAAACGAATCAAGGCGAGCAAGATCAAGGTGCAATCGTCTATCCAGGGTGAGAAACTCCGCGTCAATGGAAAGAAGCGGGATGACCTGCAGGCTGTAATAGCATTGTTAAAAGATTCCAAGACCGACCTGCCATTGCAGTATGAAAATTTCCGCGACTGACGGCACGTAAAAAAACAGAGAGCGCGATGCACAAGTCATTACGTCGGCAAGACATTACTTTTGAGGATAAATTCCAGCCCTTGCGCGACGACGTGCGCATGCTGGGAACGCTGGTCGGTGAGTTACTCAAAGACCAGGGCGGTGATGAGCTGTTCGACATCGTGGAAACGGCGCGATTGCGCGCGATTCGCCGCCGTGAAGACAATGAAAAGCCCGGTGAAGACCTTGCCACGCTGGTCAACGATCTTGACCTGCCGCTGGCTGCGGAAGTTATCCGGGCTTTCTCTACCTATTTTCAGATGGTCAACACCGCCGAAAAGGTGCATCGCATACGCCGACGACGTAAATACCTGCAGGGCGTTGATCGGTACCAACCCGGAGGGCTGGAAGAAACCCTGGCCAAGCTAAAAGCGGCCGGACTCGATCTGCCCGCCTTGCAGAAGCTTCTCAATTCCATGCTCATCGAACCCGTGTTCACTGCGCACCCGACTGAACCGACGCGACGAACAATCTTACGCAAAGAGCAGCATATAGTTCGCCAGTTGGTCGATATGCTCAACCCGACAATGACCACGCAGGAAACCAACATCTGTTTGGAGAATATCCGCCTCGACATGACAACCGGTTGGCAAACAGATGAGTCACCTTCTGCACAAATGACGGTTGCGGATGAACTGGAGCACGTTCTTTTCTTCCTGACGGACGTGCTCTACAAGGCTATGCCGCCTTTTTACGAAGATATCGAGAATGCTGTCGTCAGGGTGTATGGCGAAGAGGGACGACGGGTCACAGTGCCTGCCATAGTCAGATTTGCTTCGTGGGTTGGCGGCGATATGGACGGCAATCCCAATGTTAACGCCAAGACCATACGCTCAACACTGGCACGGCAGCGATCATTGATTCTCGACCTTTATTACAGGGAATGCGGCGCGCTGTCTTCCAAGCTCAGTCAGTCCCGTGACCGTATCGCTGTTGATGACGCCATCCTCAAGAGAATCGATCACTACCGCGGCATGTTTCAGCATGCGCATCATGCTGTTCCCGTACGACACAGGGACATGCCGTACAGGGTGTTTTTGCGCCTCGTTCAGGAACGGTTGCAGGCCACCTACGATGACAGCGTATACCCGTATGAGTCAGTTAAACAATTTCGTGACGACATCGAAATTCTCGCCGCAAGTCTTGCGGCCCACAAAGGACAGCATGCGGGGTTATTCGCGGTCAAACGGCTGGAGCGCCGCATTGAGACTTTTGGTTTTCATTTTCTAACGTTGGATGTTCGCCAGGACGCGCTTGTTCACCGACAGGTGGTTGGTGAATTACTCGGTGAAGAGGACTGGCTCAACTGGACACCGGAAGACAGGTTGACGCGAATTGTAGAGGCAATCGAGTCGCGGGATTCTTTTTCCGACACACAAAGCATAACTGCCCGCAAGACACTTGCTGTTTTCCAGGCAGTCGCGTTCTGCAAACGCAAGTACGGTGACAATGCAATTGGTCCCTTCATCATCAGCATGACACAGGGTGCCGACGATGTTTTGTCGGTAATCCTGCTCGCGAACTGGAGCGAATTACATAATCGTCGTGGCGAGGTGCCGGTCGACATCGCCCCACTCCTCGAAACAGTTGACGACCTGCAGAGTGGTAAGAAAATTCTCGAGGCGCTGCTCGCGTGTGACTTGTACCGCAAACATTTACGGCAGCGATCTGATCGGCAATCGGTCATGATCGGCTACTCCGACAGCAACAAAGACTCGGGGCTTGCAGCCGCACGCTGGGCGCTGCAGCACGCACAGGTCGAACTCGTCGAAGTGATGTCCAGCCAAAATATTGAACTTAACCTTTTTCATGGCCGCGGCGGTACGATCAGCCGTGGTGGTGGAAAGACGCATGCCGCCGTAATGGGCGCGCCACCCGGTACAGTGAACGGGCGCCTGCGGGTTACCGAGCAGGGAGAGATCATCAATGAAAAATATGGTCTCCGGGGTATTGCATTACGCACACTCGAACAGGCGGTTGGTTCCGTCGCACTTGCGACAGCAATGCCCGGACATCGTGGCAATGACATGCCCCATTGGCACGATATGATGGATGTGATCGCCTCTGCCAGTCGTGAGACCTACCGCCAGCTTGTTTTTGACACACCACGTTTTCACGACTACTTTCGGCTGGCGACGCCAATCGACCTTATCGAACGTATGCGTATCGGCTCACGCCCGGCATCACGTCGCGCTGGTAGCGGTGTAGAAAACCTGCGGGCGATCCCCTGGGTATTTGCATGGACGCAAAACCGGCTCATGTTACCTGGCTGGTATGGCCTTGGCAGTGGCTTGCAGGCCGCCAGAGAACAGTTTGATGATGTTTTATTCAGGGAAATGTTCAGCGAATGGTACTTCATGCGCACACTGACGGCGGACGCCGAAATGGTGCTTGCGAAGTCCGATCTCGGTATAGCCAGGCTTTACTCCGGGCTTGCTGGCGAACTGCATGACGAATTTTTTCCGCTGATTGAGAAGGAATATGAACTGACGCGCGATTTAATTCTGGAATATTCTGATCACAAAACCCTGCTTGAGGGCGACTCCACGTTGCAGCGGGCAATTATGTTGCGAAATCCCTATGTCGATCCGATGAGTCTGTTGCAGATCGACCTTCTGCATCGTTGGCGGGATTCAAATTATGAAGATGCGCAATTATTCGATACCTTGCTCGCGAGCGTCATTGGTATCGCCCAGGGCCTGCAAAATACTGGCTAGGAATTGCGCTTCGTTGGGCAATCGCGGCAAGATGCCGCTCCCACGATATCGGCGTGAATCTAGTGGGAGCGCTGTCTCGCCGCGATTTCTTTAGTCTTCAACAAAACTTGCGTACTCATCCAACGATTTTCGGCTAATGTCCGGAACCATCGCATCGTCAGCAGGATAACCAGTGACAAGCAGGAGAAAAGGTCTGTCACTGACTGGTCGATCGAGAATCTTATTAAGAAACTTCATCGGGCTCGGCGTATGTGTCAGACAAACCAGGCCCGCCATATGTAACGCTGTTATCAATATGCCCGTCGCAATGCCGGTCGATTCAACCGGGTAGTAGTGTTTGACTTTACGACCATCGGGCAGCTTGCCGTATTTCTGCAGGAAGACAGTGATCAGGTATGGCGCAGTCTCAAGAAATGGTTTGTCGGAGTCAGTTCCCAGCGGTTCAAGTGCGGCCAGCCACTCGGCTGACGCACGATGTTCATAGAATTCCTTTTCCTCAACTTCGGCGGCTACTCGAATCTTTTTCTTCGTTTGTGCACCGCTGACTACGGAAAAATGCCACGGTTGCAGATTAGCTCCGCTAGGCGCAGTACCCGCTGCGCGCAATGCATTTTCAATGATATCTCTCGGCACCGGGCGATCTGAAAATTCCCTAACCGTTCGCCGCCTGTCAACTTCAGCGAAGAACTCTGTCGCACGACGGCGCATTTCATCAACAGGGTGTTCGTCCCAGGTCTGTAGCGGAACGGTGCGGTACTGGCTCATTTTTCAGCTCTCATGTTGTGATGCGATATTGTGGCCAACAAGCATGAACACTGTACTCTGCAGCTCGGTTAGTCACCCAGTTTTCGCAACACTGTCCATTGTGTTGTTTCGGACTCAGAAACCGCCTTGCCCATCGCGGAGATCCCTGCCGCGTGTACTGAGTCAGGGTCACCCGTAATTAGTGGGTGCCACTCCGGCAAATCGCCGCCATCTGCGAGCAAGCGATAAGCGCAGGTCGCCGGCAACCATGCGAAGGCCTCTGGATTATCGACCGACAGCACCAGGCAGCTGGCCACTTTTTTTGCCCTGGCCTGATAATTGCTGCAGCGGCAAGTGTTCAGGTCCAATAACTTGCACGCTACGTCAGTGAAATAGATGTCGCCGGTTTCATCGTCCTCGAGTTTTTGCAGGCAACAAAGGGCGCAACCGTCACACAGCGATTCCCACTCCACTGCCGACATCTCGGCAAGAGATTTGCGTTTCCAGAATTCATCGGTCATCTTTCGGGCTCTCGTGAAGTAACGGTAACGATATCACTATGAAAGCAGTATTCCTCGATTTCGCGACGGTCGGCTCTGACGAGCTGGACATTTCGCCGTTGCTGCAAGTATTGCCCGGTCTTGAAGTTTTTGACAATACAGCACCCGCTCAGGTCGTTGAGAGGCTTGCTGGTGCACAAGTCGTCTTCGCAAACAAGGTTCGGTTGACGCAGGAAATTCTCAATCAGACCGATGCTATTAGATTTATCGGACTGACAGCAACCGGGGTCGACAACGTTGACCTCGCCGCGGCGAAGCAACATGGTGTCGCCGTCTGCAATATAAAAGCGTACTGCACGCAGTCAGTTGTGGAGCATGTGTTTGCAGTGCTGCTCAGTCTGAGTCACAACATAGGCCGTTACAACCAAAGTGTGCGTGCAGGTAACTGGCAGAAAGCGTCCGACTTTTGCATGCTCGAGTTTCCACTACGCGAACTTTCTGCGATGACCATTGGCATCGTTGGCCACGGTGAGCTCGGACGTGGTGTCGAAAAAATTGCCCGTCAGTTTGGTATGTCAGTGCTTATCGCGAGACGCCCGGGACAGGATCCTGCGGACGAAGATGGTCGTACTGAATTGCGGGAACTGCTGCAAAAATGCGATGTTGTTTCATTACATTGTCCGTTGAACGACGAAACCGAGGGCCTCATAAGCGCTGCTGAGCTCAGGCTTATGAAACCAACTGCGATACTTATTAATACGGCGCGTGGTGGCCTGGTTGATTCAGCAGCACTCGTAGATGCCCTGGATACAGGAGAAATTTCGGCTGCTGCAATTGACGTGTTGCCGCAGGAGCCGCCGGTTGATGGCAATCCGTTGCTTGATTATGCGGGTGATAATTTGATTGTTACGCCGCATATTGCCTGGGCGACAGTAGAGGCGAGGCAGAATGCGATTAATGAAACGGCATTGAATGTTGTGGCGTTCCTGGACGGGAAAGAAAGAAATCGCGTGATTTGAGAGATGCAAATGCTTGTGTGGGAGGGGCGGGCCGGTATTTTGAAAAATCGAAAAACCGGGGTCGAACCGAGGTTTCCGATCGACATCTCTTGAAAATTGAGAAGAGGTGCTATAAACCTCGGTTCGACCCCGGTTTTTCGTCTTGGCGGGCGGTTCAGGCGCCAATCACCTGCCTGGCCCATTGCACGACCAGACGCACCCTCGGCGCCGAAATGTCGAAAGCCCTGTCGAAATCCATCCATTGATATTCGTGATGCTCAGGTCGACCAAGCTCGGGTGAAATCCCCATTTCAACACACACCTGATCCGTCCTTGCCAGGTAATAGCGAGCCACCTTGCCACGATTGTACGGCCCGGTGTCCGTGAATCGTTCGCCCCACTCGAACTGCAAATCGCTGATTCCTGTTTCCTCGTCGACTTCACGTAACGCTGCCTGCAGCGGCGTTTCGCCTGCCTCGCAAATACCCTTCGCAAAATCCCAGTTTTGATAGGCTCGCAGCATCAACGTACGCCAGCCGTTTTCCGTTCGGCGTACCACGACCGCACCGCATGACAGTTTTTCCGCCACGTCATTCATCGGGAATTTGCTACGCTGCCCGCAGGACGTCTACGGGTGAGGCATTGATGGCGCCACGCGCGGCGATATAACCGCTGCCACAGACCAGGAACATGCCGCCCAAAAGACCGGCGCCCCAGAGCGTTGGATTAAACGTGTAAGGTAATTCAAACAGTTGCACTGCAACCACCGCTGCAAGTATGGACGCGCCAGCGGCAGCGAGCAGCCCTGCGGCAAAACCAATCGCAGCAAACTCGGTCAGGACACCCAGCATGACAGTGCGTCGCTTGACGCCAAGCGCACGCAACATCGCACTTTCAAATCGTCGCTCGTCAATAGTCGACTGGACAGCTGCGAACAACACCGCGATACCGGCAGCAAGCGTAAACACGAAGACCGCCTGAACGGCAAGACTTGCTTTGTCCAGAATGCTCTTGACCTGCTCAAGGATTATATCCAGATCAATGACAGAAACAGTGGGATGTGAACGAACGAGGTTAAGCAGAACGTCTTTCTCCTGTGCATTCATTTTCAAACTGGCCACGAAGGTCGTGGGGAAATCATCGAGCGCGCCAGGTGACAACACCATGAAAAAATTCGGCTGGAACGAATCCCAGTTGATCGAACGAAAGCTCGCCACGGTTAATTCAATTTCCTGACCGGCAATGAGAAACTGCACCTTGTCGCCCAGCTCAACACCCATCTCGGCGGCCGCCTTTTCCTCGAGAGAAACAAGTGGCTCACCGGCGTAATCGGGCGACCACCATTCCCCGGCAACGATTTCATTACTCGAACTAAGTGATTCGGACCAGGTAAGGTTCTGCTCCCGATTTGCCATCCACTTGCCGTCTTCAACCGGGTACTCCCGCGTTTTTACATCCTCGCCGTTGATTGTCTGCATGCGGGCGCGCACCAGCGGCACGAATGCCGGTGCTGCTATGCCATCGCTTTGAAATATCTCTGCTATGGACGCACGTTCCTGAGGCTGGATATTGATCAAAAAATGATTCGGCGCATCCTTATCCAGCGTTTGCTGCCATCCATCGAGTAAATCCGTGCGCACAAACGTCAGCAATAGCAAGACGGTCAGGCCGAGGCCGAAAGCAACCACCTGCACCGCGCTGTCTCTTCCGCGGCGCGATACATTCGCCAGACCGTAACGCCATGCAATGCCGACACCACCCCGGGAGCGCCCCATCACTGCGACCAGAAGGCGCCCTGCAACATAGAGGACGCCGGATACGATCAGCATCCCACCGAGAACTATCAGCAACATGCCCGCATCGCCGATCGCCTGGTACAGCATCGCTGTTACCGCGACCAGCGCCGTACTTACGATTAACAGCCTTGACGGCGGTGGCGGCATTTCGTCATGGCGCAATACGCGCAGCGGTGGTGTATCGCGTAGTTGAATCAAGGATGGCAGCGCAAAGCCGATTAACAGGACAATTGCGCTGGCTGATGCGAGCAACACCGGTGAAAAGCCAACCGCTGGCAAGTCTCCCTGGATAATGTCCGCAAGCATTGCGGTAACGATCTTTTCCATCAAGAAACCGACCACACTACCAACAGCAATGCCAAGTACCCCGAGTATGAAAAGCTGAACTGAGGCAGCGGTAACAACGAAGCGCTGACTTGCACCCAGGCTTTTCATTAATGCAACAGTGTCCATGCGTTTGTGAGCGAAGCGACGTGCCGACATGGCAATAGCAACTGCACTCAGCAACAAGCTTATGACCGCGGTCAGAGACAGAAAGCGCTGTGCCCTGTCTGCTGCGTTGCTCGCACGATCACTACCTTCCTCGCGATTTCGACTACGCACGGAATCCGGCAGGATAGGTTCGATTGCTTCGTAAAACTCGTCAACAGCGCTCTCCTCTCCGGCCACGAGTAGCGCGTAGCGCACTCGGGATCCCTCGGTAATGAGGCCCGTTGCAGGGAGATCGTCATCGTTGATAACCAGTGAAGGCGCTAGCGAAGCAAAACCGATCGACTGATCCGGCCGATAGGTGAGGACCGCGTCAATTTGCAGATCGGCCTCGCCGACCGAGATTTTGTCGCCGACGCTGACGTTGAGTCTTGCCATCAGCGCGCCATCAGCCCATATTTGCCCCTGTTTGGGTATACCCTCGGCTACACGTTGTTCGCCAAACAATCGATCTGCAATGCGTACGGCACCACGTAGAGGATAGCCATCGCTAACGCCCTTGATCGTTGCCAGTGAACTTTTTTCACCGGCGAAAACAACACTCGGGAATGTTTGTGTTTCGGCGGATTTCAATCCATGCCCGGCCGCCATCTCATGCCACTCGGCCGGTATTACGTCCGGCGAACGTAAACGAAGATCTGCCGCCAACACCTCGTTTGCCTGGCGCGCAACCGCACGGCCAATGCGATCGGTCAGAAAACCGACAGCCGTCAATGCAGCAACCGCCAGTGCAACTGCAGCGAGCAACACAATAACCTCACCGGAGCGCATTTCGCGGCCGAAACTGCGTAGTGCATAAAGTACAGCTTTCACCGGACCGCCCGCTCATCGCTAATGAGCTTGCCGGCGTCGAGCTCAATTACGCGATCACAACGCTCTGCCAGTGATTTGTCGTGTGTAACAAGAATAAGTGTGGTTGACGACTCGCGATTCAATTCGAACATCAAATCCATGACGTGTTCACCGGTACGACTATCAAGATTACCGGTCGGCTCGTCGGCAAAAAGTACCGCGGGCTCGGTTGCGAACGCCCGGGCGATCGCGACACGCTGCTTCTCGCCGCCTGACAACTGTGCGGGATAGTGGCTCCAGCGTTCTCCAAGGCCGACCTGCTGCAGAATATTCAACGCGCTTTGTCGCGGCGCATCCCTGCCGGCCAGTTCAAGCGGTAACATCACATTCTCCAGGGCGTTGAGCGATTGCACGAGGTGAAATGATTGAAAAACAAACCCAACACTGGCCGCCCTGACAGCAGCGCGACCGTCCTCGTCAAGACTGGTCAGATTTGTGCCGCCCAGCCAGATTTCGCCCTCGGTTGGCAAGTCCAGGCCGGCGAGCAGGGCCAGTAAGGTAGACTTGCCAGCACCGGACGCGCCTACAATTGCGACCGTTTCGCCCTTGTTGATGGCGAAACTGACCGCCGAAAGGATGGTCAGACCACCTTCGGGGCTGCTAACCTGCTTGCTCACGTTTTTTGCAGCAAGTACTACGTTTTTACCGACTGGATCATCATTCATGCGAATGTTTTTAACCTTTTTTCTGTTATTGGCTATTAACGCTCTGGCACCGGCCCAGGGCGTGATTGCACCGACCGTGCTGGTGTTCGGCGACAGTCTTAGCGCTGGTTATGGCATAGATATTGACCAATCGTGGCCTGCTTTGTTGCAATCCCGGCTGGCCTCACAAGGGTACGAACATCGCGTCATTAACGCCAGTATTAGCGGTGAAACGACCGAGGGCGGTAAAACGCGGATTGGCTCGGCACTCGAACGCTTTCGCCCCGATCTTGTTATTCTTGAGCTCGGTGGCAATGATGGCTTGCGCGGCTTCCCCCCCGAGGTTATGCAGGATAATCTCAAAACTATTGTTGAGACAACCAAGGCCAGCGGAGCCACGGTTGTCATACTCGGTATTCGCATACCGACCAATTACGGACCACGTTACACACAAGCGTTCGAGAACGTCTATCGCGATCTCAGTGAGCAGCTGGGGGTGCTTTGGATTGAATTTCTGATGGATGGTGTCGCATCGAATGAGGCACTGATGCAGGATGATGGCATTCATCCGAATGCCGATGCGCAATTGATACTTCTTGACAATGCCTGGCCGATAATTCGCCAGGCGCTGACTGACCACAACAACAAGAAATAGACGGAGACACAGAAAACGTGGAAAAGATCTGGCTGAAGTCATACCCGGCGGGCGTACCCGCGGAGCTCCCTGCTCCCGAATACAAATCGGTACGCGACATGATTGATTTTTCGCTTCGCGAATTCGCCGCGCGCCCTGCCTATAGCAACATGGGTACGACGCTGACATTTGCCGAGCTCGACCGACTTTCAATGCAATTTGCCTGTTATCTGCAGCAATCGCTTGGCCTTACCCGGGGTGAGCGTGTCGCCATCATGTTGCCCAATGTACTGCAGTACCCGGTTGTGCTGTGTGGGATTTTCCGTGCCGGCCTGGTAGCCGTCAACGTCAATCCGCTCTATACCGCGCGGGAGCTCAGGCACCAGCTTGCTGACTCCGGCGCCAAATGCATCATTATTCTTGAGAATTTTGCCGACACCCTTGAAAAGGTAATCAATGATACGAAAATCGAACATGTCGTAACGTCACAGCTTGGTGATTTGCTTGCCTGGCCGAAGCGCTCAATTACCAACTTCGTATTAAAGCGTATTAAGAAAGTTGTACCAGCTTTTTCGCTGCCGGGTAGCGTGCCGCTGCGCCGGGCACTGAAGAGTGAATCGGGCGCGCGTCTCGAACCGGTCGAACTCGGCTACGCTGACATCGCCTTTTTGCAATATACCGGTGGCACAACAGGACTTTCGAAAGGGGCCATGCTGAGTCACCGCAACATGGTGTACAACGTGCATCAGAGTTTTGCATGGCAGGCCGGGGCATTCGATGGTATCGAGCGCATTGTTGCTATAACCGCGTTGCCGCTTTATCACATATTTTCATTACAGGCTAATTGCCTGTCCATCATGTTAGAGGGTGGCGAAAATATTCTAATAACTAATCCGCGAGATTCGGCCGGGTTTGTCAGCGAGCTTAAGAAACACAAGTTCGTCTTTTTTTCCGGGGTCAATACAATGTTTGCGACGTTGCTAAACACACCCGGTTTCGCAGATCTCAATTTCACCTCCCTGCGGTTAACGATTGGTGGCGGTATGGCTGTACAGGAGGCCATTTCGCGAAAATGGCTGGAGGTAACCGGGCAGCCGATTGTGCAGGCCTACGGCCTGACAGAAACCTCACCAGCGGCCATTGTTAATCCTCTGGGCGTTAAAGAATTTACCGGCTCAATCGGCCTGCCCCTTCCATCAACCGAGGTTCGCATCTGCGATGACGATGGTAATGATGTCGAGGCGGGTTGTGTCGGCGAGATCTGCATCCGCGGCCCGCAGGTCATGGAAGGCTACTGGCAGAACGCGGAGGAGACCGAAAACGTCATGCTGCCCGATGGTTGGTTTCGTACCGGAGATATCGGTCGTATCGACGAAAAGGGATATGTGTTCATCGAGGATCGCAAGAAGGACATGATTCTTGTTTCTGGCTTTAATGTTTACCCGAATGAAATTGAAGGCCTGGTAGTGGAAATGGATGGCGTTCTGGAGGCTGCGGCGATTGGCATACCGAATGAAAAGTCGGGCGAGGTGGTCAAGCTTTTTGTCGTCAGGAGCAATCCTGCGGTCACTGAAAATGATGTCAATAATTTTTGCCGTGACAACCTGACGGGTTACAAGGTGCCCAGACAAATTGAGTTCAGGGATGAATTGCCGAAGACGAATGTTGGCAAGATATTGCGGCGGGCTTTGCGCGATGAGTAGAACTAGCATTCGCGGCCCAATTTGCCTGTTCTCTCGAGACGCGTGATCAGATTGGTGCAAATTGATCTTTAGTACAATAAATGTCAGTTCGCCATTACCCTCTCC